>NZ_JAVYJF010000011.1:0-171982 GCF_032621715.1 Pseudomonas sp. zfem004
GGGAGCTCAGGATTGCAATCGCTGGCAAGCCAGCTCCCACAAGTAAATGCCAAACTTTAAGGCTTGCGCTGTACCTGTGGGAGCCGGCTTGCCGGCGATAGGGCCAGAATAAACAACACATAAACAACAGCCAAACTCAGATAGCCGTATCACTGCTCTTGCTCTTGCTCTTGCTCTTGCTCTTGCTTCTAAGCGCGCGATAGTCCAGGCAACACAAATTGCGACTTCAGGAGGCCGAGTGGAGGTGACTGGAGGGCCCAGGTGCGCAGCACCCTTCGGCGTAAGCCGAAGGCGCGAGATGTAGACTTAGCAAGTCGGAGGCCGCGCGGGCCCGGAAGGCACCGGAGCGAGGGGACCCCGGAGCGCAGCGCAGGGGCCGTATGATGGAGCGGGCGGCTTTGCCTACTTTGGCCAAGACCAAAGTAGGCCGCCGTAAGGGCGGAAAGGTGACTAAAAGTCGACATCGCCGCCGAGTGCGCATACATCTATCAAAACCAACACACTAGGCCCCGAACCCGAACCCGAACCCGAACCCGAACCCTCACCCCAACTCAAGCCAAATCGGCGCATGATCCGAAGGCTTCTCCATCCCCCGCAGCTCATAGTCAATCCCCGCCGCCTTGACCCGAGGCAGCAACCCCTGCGAAGCCATGATCAAGTCGATCCGCAGCCCACGCTTGGGCTCATCCTCGAACCCCCGGCTGCGATAGTCGAACCAGCTGAACTGATCAGCCACTTCCGGGTGCAGATGGCGGAACGTGTCGACCAGCCCCCAGCCCTTGAGCCGCTCCATCCACTCGCGCTCTTCAGGCAGGAAACTGCACTTGCCAGTCTTCAACCAGCGCTTGGCGTTGTCCGCTCCGATGCCGATGTCGCAATCCTGCGGCGAAATGTTCACATCACCCATCACCAGCAGCGGCTGGTCATTCTTGAACTGGTTCTCCAGCAACACCTGCAAGTCGCTGTAGAAGCGTTGCTTGGCCGGGAACTTGGTGGGGTGGTCGCGGCTCTCGCCCTGGGGGAAGTAGCCATTCATTACCGTGATCGGCGTGCCGTTACGGTCGGCGAAGGTGCCCCAGATGAAGCGGCGCTGGGCATCCTCCTCATCACTGGCGAAACCCTTGGACAGCGACAGCGGCTTCTCCCGAGACAGCAGCGCCACGCCGTAGTGGCCCTTCTGGCCATGGTAATGCACGTGGTAGCCGAGCGCCTCGACTTCAGCCAGCGGGAACTGCTCGTCGCTGACCTTGGTTTCCTGCAGGCCGATCACGTCCGGCTGGTGCTTGTCGATCAGCGCCGCCAGCTGGTGCGGGCGGGCGCGCAGGCCATTGATGTTGAACGAGACGACTTTCATGGAAAGACAATCCTGGTAAAAGCCACGAATGCTAGCCGACATCGCCGGCGGCGGCCAGCGTGGCGACCCAGGGTTGGCGCTGCTAACGTGCTGTGGGAGCTGAACGATATGCGGTGCAGTCACTCCAAGGCACTGCACGCCCATTCCAGGAGGACCGCCCGCGATGCCCGACGCCCCAGCCGCACCAGCCCGGATCTGCCTGCTCGACGAAGGCTACGCTCGCGAGGCTCGCTCGCTGCTGTACCACGCCTACCGCCATGAACCGACCTTTGCCTGGCTGTTCGAAGCCCAGCGCCCTGGCTATGAACAGCGCCTGCGGGTGCTGGTGCGCGAATGGCTGCGCCAGCACTTCTACCTGCAGCTGCCGGCGATCGGCCTGCTGCTGGAAGACCGCCTGGTCGGGATCGCGCTGATCGTGCCGCCGCAACGTCGGCTGGGTGTGGCTGACAGCTGGGCATGGCGCCTGCGCATGATGCTCGGCACCGGTCTGCGCTGCACACGACGCTATCTGGACTACCAGGCTGCGCTGGCTGGCTGCCTGCCGAGCGGGCAGGTGCATGTACTGCCGCTGCTGGGTGTGCACCCGCAGTTCCAGGGGCAGCACTACGGCGAACAGTTGCTGCAAGCAGTGCACGACTGGTGCGCCGATGACCCGACCACCCAGGGCGTGGTGCTGGATACCGGCAATGCACACTACCTGGCCTTTTATGAGCGCCAGGGCTATCAGGAGATCGGCGAGGTCGCGGTAGGGCCGATCCGCGAAAGGGTGTTCTTCCATCCCAATCCGGAGTCGTCCGGGGCGACAGTTGTGTGACCGGTATTGACAGGCGGCACCCTTGACCGGCTCGCTCTGGTAGCATGCGCCGCATGACGTATTCAGGAAGACTCTGCTGGGGCCTGCTGTTGCTGGCCGCCAGCTCCATGGCATGGGCGCAGAGCGAGCTGCTGGTCCGGGTGAAACCCGCCAACAAGCCGCTCAAGGCCAATATCGAAGGTTATATCGGCAGCCTCGGCGAGCGCGATGAAGAAGCGCTGCTGCGTTTCAGTCGCGGCGCCGAGGAGCAGACACGCAAGGCGGCGCAGGCGCTGGGTTATTACCAGGCGCGCATCGACAGCGAAGTAAAGGCGCCGAGTGACAAGGACAAACCCCCGCAACTGATCATCCGCGTCGAACCGGGTGAGCCGGTACGCCTGCGCAACGTGACGGTGCGCATCGAAGGGCCGGCCAGCGAAATGCAGGCATTTCGCATCCCCGACAGCAAGGCGCTGCGCCCCGGCGAGCAACTCAATCATGGGCACTACGAAGATGCCAAGCGACTGATCCTCAACCAGGCGTCGCGCTATGGCTTTTTCAGTGGTCGCTTCACACGCCAGCGCCTGGCAGTCGACCCCCAGGCCGGCGTCGCCGACATCGAACTGATCTACCTGAGCGGGCCACGCTATCGCCTGGGGGCGGTGCACTTCGGCGGTGACACGCCCCTGGACCAGGACCTGCTGCAGCGCATGGTGCAGTTCCAGCCGGGCACCCCTTACGACTCGGAGTTGATCGCCGAACTCAACAACGACCTGCAATCGAGCGGCTATTTCGAAGGCGTACGGGTGGATGCCGCGCCGACCGCCGCCGTGGGCGAAGACATTCCCGTCGAAGTTCGCCTCGACACGCGTAAACCCCGCACCATGGGCCTGGGCCTGGGTTTTTCGACCGACGTCGGCCCACGTGCCAAGGCCAACTGGACCCGCCACTGGGTCAACCCGCAAGGCCATAGCTACGGTTGGGAGACCGAACTGTCGGCACCCCGGCAGAACGTCGGCCTGTGGTACGACATCCCGCTCGATCCACCGCTCACCGACAAGTTGCGTTTTGCTGGCGGCTACCAGAACGAGGACATCGCCGGCACCGACACGCTGAGCAAGCTGCTGACCGTCGGTCCGGAATGGCACAGCAAGCTTCCCAGCGGTTGGCAGCGGGTGATCTCGCTCAAGTACCAACGCGAAGAATATCGCCTGGGTGACGACTCGGGACTGAGCAACCTTTTGATGCCAGGGGTGAGTTTTGCCTACTTGCGCAGCGACAACCGGATAGATCCGCACCAGGGCTATCGGCTGCAGTTCGACCTGCAGGCGGCCAAGGAGGGGCTGGGTTCGGATGCCAACCTGGTGCACGGCAATGTGCTGCTCAAAGGCCTGACCACACTCGGCCATAACCACCGCTTCCTCGGTCGCGTGCAGTTCGGCGGCAGCGCCACCAACGGCTACCAGCAGAACATCCCACCGTCGCTGCGCTTCTTCGCCGGTGGCGACCAGAGCGTGCGTGGCTACGACTACCAGTCGCTGTCGCCGGAGAACAACAAGGGCGACCGCATCGGTGGTCGCTACCTGGTGGCCGGCAGTGCCGAATATCAGTACTCGATCGCCGAAAAATGGCGCCTGGCAACCTTCATCGACCAGGGCAACTCGTTCAACAACCTGGAACTGCCCAGCCTCAAGACCGGTGTCGGCATCGGCGTGCGCTGGGTTTCGCCGGTAGGGCCGCTGCGCCTGGACCTGGCCCACGCGCTGGATGACGACGGTGGTTTTCGTTTGCACTTTTCCATGGGGCCCGAGCTGTGATACGTGTGTTCAGAACCCTCTTGCTGGTTATCAGCATTTTGTTGCTGCTGATCGCCTTGGCGCTGGGCCTGGTGCTGGGTACCCAGGCGGGCAGCCGTTGGGTAATGGGACTGGTGCCGGGGCTTGAGGTCAGCGACTTCGAAGGGCGCCTGGGTGGCACTTGGCAAGCCAGCCAACTGCGCTGGGTTGACGGCGAGAGCCGGGTCGAGCTGCAAGCCCCGCAGCTGGCCTGGTCCCCGACCTGCCTGTTGCGCGCCACCCTGTGCATCGAGCGTCTGCAGGCCGAGCGCATCGACATGGCCTTCGCCCCTGGCGACAGCGAGCCCGACAGCGGCCCGCTGCAACTGCCGGCGCTGAACCTGCCGCTGGCCATCGAACTGGGCGAGGTCAAGGTCGGCCAGCTTCGGCTTGATGGCAGCGAGCTGCTGGGCAATCTGCAACTGGCTGCGCACTGGACCACGGCCGGCCTGAGGGTCGACAGCCTGCAATTGCGGCGCGACGACTTGCACCTTGAACTGAAGTGCGAGCTGCAACCGCAAGGCAACTGGCCGCTGCAACTGCAAGGTACCTTGCAGCTGCCGTCCGTGGACGGCCAACCCTGGCAGTTGGCGTTGAGCGCCAAGGGTGAGCTGCAACAGACTCTGACACTGGACGCCACCAGCAGCGGCTACCTCGATGCCCGCTTGAACGGCGAGCTGCAGGCCCTGGCCGAACACCTGCCGGCGAAGCTGAGCCTGCGTGCCGAGGCGTTCAAGCCCGCCGCCAGCCTGCCCGACACCCTGCAACTCAACCAGCTCAGGCTCGACGCCCAGGGCGACCTGCTCAAGGGCTACCAGCTCTCCGGTGCGGCCACGCTGCCGGCGGAGCAGGGCCCGGTGGGTCTGGTGCTGGCCGGCAAGGTGGACGCCAAGGGCGCCCGGCTCGATGCCCTGGACCTCAATGCCAGCGATACCCAGCGCGTCAAGCTGCAGGCCAGTGCCGACTGGCAGCAGGGCTTGAGCGCTGACGCCAGCATCGACTGGCTCGATTTTCCCTGGTTGCGCCTGTACCCCCTCGAGCAACCGCCGCAGGTGACCCTCAAGCGCTTCAATGCCCAGGTGCAGTACCGCGATGGCAACTACAAGGGCGTGTTCAACGGTGACCTGGATGGCCCGGCCGGTGCCTTCACCGTCGCCAGCCCGTTCGACGGTGACCTTGGCCAGGTGCGCTTGCCGCAGCTGGCGCTGAGTGCAGGGCAGGGCAAGGCAACCGGTAGCGTCGCCTTGCGCTTTGCCGACACCCTGGCCTGGGATGTCGACCTGCAGCTGGCAGCGCTCGACCCGGCCTATTGGCTGGCCGAGCTGCCCGGTACCCTGGCCGGGCCATTGCGCAGCCAGGGCGAGCTGAAGAACCAGCAATTGCAGCTCAAGGCGCAGCTCGACCTCAAGGGGCGCCTGCGTGGCCAGCCAGCCGTGCTCAAGGTGGATGCCGACGGCAAGGGCGACCATTGGACCCTGGGCAGCCTCGCGGTGCAGCTGGGCGAAAACCGCATCAACGGCAGCGGCAGCCTGCAGCAGCGCCTGGCCGGGCGTGTCGACCTCGACCTGCCGCGGCTTGGCCAGCTCTGGCCGCAGTTGCAGGGCCAGGTCAAGGGCCGCCTGGACCTGGCGGGCACTCTCGCAGCGCCCCAGGGCAGCCTCACGCTGCACGGCCAGCAACTGGCGCAGGCCGACAACCGTGTACAGCGGCTGGACCTCGAGGCGCGCCTGGACAATGCCCAGCGTGGGCAGCTCACGCTCAAGGCCGGCGCTATCCGCCTGGGCGATACCCCGTTGGGCAACCTGGATGTGCAGGGCAAGGGCGATATCCGCCAGCAAGCTGCCACCCTGGCGCTCGATGGCCCGCAGCTCAAGCTCGACCTGGCGCTCGACGGCACCCTCGGCAAGGGCGACTGGCGCGGTCGCCTGGCCAGCGGACGTATCCAGGCCGGTGGCCAGGACTGGCAACTGCAAGCCCCGGCGCGCCTGCAGCGTCTGGCCAGCGGTCAGCTGGACTTCGGTGGCCATTGCTGGCGCGCAGGCCAGGCTAGCCTGTGTGGCGAGGACCAGCGCCTGGCACCGGAGCCGCGCCTGCGCTACCACCTCAAGCAGTTCCCGCTGGACAGCCTGGCGCAGTGGCTGCCCAAGGACTTCGCCTGGCAGGGGCTGCTCAATGCCGACATCAACCTCGATATCCCGGCCAGCGGCCCCAAGGGCAGTATTCGTATCGATGCCGGCGGCGGCACCCTGCGCGTGCGTGACAAGGGGCGCTGGGTCGATTTTCCCTACCAGGTTCTGCGCCTGGACAGCACCCTGGCACCGCGTCGGGTGGACACCCGCCTGGACTTTCGTGGCGAGCGCCTGGGGGAGCTGACCCTCGACACCCGCCTTGATCCGCTTGGGCGCAACAAGCCGCTGACCGGCGAGTTCCGCCTGGCCGGACTGGAGCTGTCGGTGGCCCGGCCGTTCCTGCCGATGGTCGAGCGCCTGGCCGGCCAGCTCAATGGCAGCGGGCGCCTGTCGGGCAGCCTGTTGGCACCGCAGGTCAACGGCAACCTGGCGTTGAGCGGCGGTGAAGTCAGTGGCGCAGAGTTGCCGGTGAGCCTGCAGGCACTTTCACTGCAGGCGCTGATCGCCGGCGAGCAGGTGCAACTCAAGGGCGACTGGCGCAGTGGCGACGCCGGGCGTGGCGAGCTGGCCGGGCAGATGACCTGGGGGCAGGCGCTGGCCATGGAGTTGCGCCTGAGCGGCCAGCAGCTGCCCGTCACCGTCGAGCCCTACGCGGTGCTCGAGGTTGCGCCCGACCTGGTCATCCGCCTGGTCGACGACAAACTGGCAGTAACCGGCAAGGTGCTGGTGCCCAAGGGCAAGATCACCGTGCGTGAACTGCCACCGTCGACGGTGCAGGTATCCGACGACACGGTGATCGTTGGCCACCAGACGCAAGAGGGCAAGCCGCCCATGGCGGTGGCGATGGACATCGACGTCGAGGTCGGCCGCGACAAGCTGTCGTTCAGTGGTTTCGGCCTCACCGCCAACCTGCTCGGCCACGTGCACATCGGTGACAATCTCGATACCCGCGGGGAGCTGAGCCTGGCCGATGGTCGCTACCGTGCCTATGGCCAGCGCCTTACCATCCGCCGGGCGCGCCTGCTGTTCGCGGGGCCCATCGACCAGCCGTACCTGGATATCGAAGCGATTCGGCAGGTGGATGATGTGATTGCCGGTATCCGCCTGAGCGGCAGCGCCGAACAACCCACCACCAAGGTGTTTTCGGAGCCGGCGATGAGCCAGGAGCAGGCGTTGTCCTATCTGGTGCTGGGGCGGCCACTGGGAGCGTCGGGTGAAGACAGCAACATGTTGGCCGAGGCGGCGTTGGGCCTGGGTTTGGCGGGCAGTGCGGGGATCACTGGCAGCCTGGCGTCGAACCTGGGGATCGAAGATTTCCAGCTCGACACCGAGGGCTCGGGCACCAGCACCAGTGTGGTCGCCAGCGGCAACCTGAGCGAGCGGCTGAGCCTGCGTTACGGTGTGGGAGTGTTCGAGCCTGCCAATACCATTGCCCTGCGCTACAAACTGAGCAAGAAAGTCTACCTGGAGGCCGCCAGCGGCCTGGCCAGCTCGTTGGACATTTTCTACAAGCGCGACTTCTGACTGTTCGGGCTCGTCCGCGCCAGCTGCCAGTGGCTGGGCGCGGACGCCTCTGGTCGTTTCATTCATCCGTTCAACGCTTAGCGAGCCTGGCAGTCCTGGCGCCGAATGTTGCCGATCTGTCGCAGGCTAAGCCCGTATTTGTCGGCCAGCAGGCTGCGTGACAGGCCGTTGGCGCTTTCCTTCTGAATCTGCTGGTTGCGCAGTTGGCGCTGAAAGTGGTCGGCCTTGGGGATTTCCAGAGCCAGGCCGGCAAAGCGCTTGATCAACGCGTCGAGCGCTTCGGGCGGCAAGACATCTGCCAATTTGGTTCGTGAGCGGTGCTTGGGGATGTATTTGGGACGCCCGCCGAACGCACAGGTGAGCCGATAGGCATTTTCGAGGCCGATGCATTCGATCAGAACCTGCAGTGATTGGGGCAGTTGGGTAACTTCGATGTTGTTGAGGTCTGGCATATCCACGCAAAGCATCCTTGAACTGTGGGATCGTTTGACGCGGGGCCTTTGCATAGACCGCGCATCGAGGGTTGCCATGGCGCGGCTGGGCGCTTGGCTGGCCTCGATTTTCAAACAGCATCAGAAAGGGTCGCTAGGCGCGAATCGGACCGGTGCTTGTAGCCTTGTCGGCACGACGATTGAAAGCAATCGCGATAATTGATGTATGAAAAATCTTCACCCTTGCGCTACAGGCCCCAAAAGTCCTAGAGAAGACCTTCCATGGTGGCAGTTTGGGTGGGTCACCCCAAGCAATTGCAAGGGAACAGTATTCCCAGGGATCCGGGCGTCGACCGGCAAGGTGATTTTGCGTCAGGCCAGCAGCGAATCTGCTGCTGCGGGGAGGCGTGCGTCGTAGGTTGGCAGGAATATCAGCGTAGGAAATGGCGGCGAGGTATCATGACGCCGGCTCCAAGGGAGCCTCATGTCCCCGATGTCGCAAGGAACTCCCGATGACACATGTGCAGCGCCTGAAATATTCGATCCTGATCATCCTGGTGGTACTGGGGATCATGCTCGGCCTGAGTCACCTGCAGAAGCAGGGCACCATCAGCGAGCAGACATTCCAGTACATCGCCATCGCCGTTGCGGTGGTCGTGGTGGTGATCAACGGGATCCTGCGGCGCAAGGTCAAGCCCTGAGGCGGGCCGGCCGGCAGATCATGGCCGGCCGTACGCTCAACGCAAGGTAGGCTGCTCGAGTACGGCGCGGGCCTGGGGCTCGAGGCTGTAGCACTTGTCGTTGCCCAGGCTGATGACACCTTCGGTGCACAGCCGCTTGAGCACCTCACGCACGCTGAGGAACGACAACGGAATGTCCAGCTGCTCAAGGTGCGCGTGGACACCGCGCACGCCAATACTGCGGCCGTTGCGATCGGCGCTGTGCAGGGCGTCGATGACTTTGAGGCGGATCAGGCTGGTACGCAGCCCGTAGACACGCAGCAGCTCGCGAATCTGCTCGTTGCCGGTGCGCACTTCCTGTACGCAGGGCGTGCTGACCGGGCTGTGCGTCGCCGGCAGCGCGGGGTGTGGGTTATGCATGCGAATGCTCCTTTTCATCGACCGCAGCGGATTCATCGTTGTTGCCTCTCTCACCTATTAAGACGAACGAGAACGGCAAAACTGCAGTCCCTCGGTAAAAAAATCTGAAATGCCTTGTTGAAGACGTTGCAGCAGGCAAGAGGGCGTAAAATTTTCATCCGGCCATTCGTCTGATCGGGATAACCCCCGATTGCACGAGGAGTGCCTGTGATCCCTCTTTCGCGTCCTACCCTGCGCCTTGGCCTCGCCGCCGCCCTGGTTGCCTCGAGCCTGCTGGCGCAGGCGCGCGAGGCTACCGGCGAAGCCTCTGCGCAGATCCGTCGCACCAGCTTCGGTGTGCCGCACATCCTGGCCAATGACGAGCGTGGCCTGGGCTATGGCATCGGCTATGCCTACGCCCAGGACAATCTGTGCCTGCTGGCCAACGAGGTGCTGACGGTCAACGGCGAGCGCTCCCGCTATTTCGGTGCTGACGGCAAGACCGTGGAGCAACGCGACAACCTCGCCAGCGACCTGTTCTTCACCTGGCTCAACAACCCCATTGCAGTCAACGGCTTCCTGCAGGCACAGCCGGCAGCAGTGCGCGACCTGCTGGACGGCTATGCCCGCGGCTACAACCGCGCCCTGGGTGAGCGGCGGGCTCAGGGCCTGCCCGCCGAGTGCGGGGCGGGCGACTGGGTGCGGCCGATCACCAGCCTGGACCTGGTCAAGTTGACCCGGCGCCTGTTGGCCGAAGGTGGCCTAGGCCAGTTCGCCGAGGCCGTGGTGGCGGCGACCCCGCCCAACCTTGCGGCGCAGCGGCCCACGGTCGACTACAGCGTGGCCCTGGCCCAGCAGCAACGGTTCGCCATGAGCCGTGGCAGCAACGCCGTTGCGGTGGGCGCGCAGCGCTCGGCCAATGGCCGTGGCCTGTTGTTGGCCAACCCGCATTTCCCTTGGGTAGGCGGAATGCGCTTCTACCAGATGCAACTGACCATCCCCGGGCAGCTGGATGTCATGGGGGCGGCGTTGCCGGGCCTGCCGGTGGTCAACATCGGTTTCAACAAGCATCTGGCCTGGACCCACACGGTAGACACGTCGAAGCATTTCACCGTGTATCGCCTGCAACTCGACCCGAAAGACCCGACCCGCTACCTGGTCGATGGCCAGTCGCTGCCGCTTGAGCAGCAGAAGGTCAGCGTCACGGTGAAAGGCGAGGGCGGCGCGCTGCAGCAGGTCGAACGGCCCATCTACCTGTCGAAGTTTGGCCCCGTGGTGCAGTGGCCCGGCCGACTGGACTGGGACAATCAGGCGGCCTACGCGCTGCGTGACGCCAACCTGGAAAACACCCGGGTGCTGCAGCAGTGGTATCGGATCAACCGCGCCGACAGCCTTGGCGCGTTGCAAGCGTCGGTGGCGCAGTTGCAGGGCATCCCCTGGGTCAACACCCTGGCGGTCGATGCAGCGGGGCAGGCACTGTACCTGAATCAGTCAGTGGTGCCCTATGTCGATGAAGAGCTGCTGGCCCGTTGCGGCAACCCTGGCGTCACCGAGCCGGTGGTGGTGCTGGACGGCTCGCGCAGTGCCTGCCAGTGGAAGGTCGACGCCCAGGCCGCACAACCGGGGATCTTCCCGGCGCGCCTGCAACCTAGCCTGGTGCGTGGTGACTTCGTGCAGCACTCCAATGACTCGGCCTGGTTGGCCAACCCCGCTGCGCCATTGGCCGGTTTCTCGCCGCTGCAAAGCCGCGCCGAACAACCGCTGGGCATGCGCAGCCGCTTCGCCCTGCAGCGCCTGCAAGGTAGCGCCAAGCTGGACGGCGATGCCCTGAAGCGCATGGTTTTCGATGATGAGGTCTACCTGGCCAGCCTGCTGTTGCCCGACCTGCTGCAATGGTGCAAAGGCGCGCCGGCGGATGTCGCGGCGGTATGCGCCAGCCTGCAGGTCTGGAATGGCAAGGCTGACCTGGAGGCCGGCATCGGCCTGGTGCACTTCGAGAACATCGCCGGCGCGCTGGCCGAACACCGCGAGAGCTGGCGAGTGGCGTTCGATCCGGCCGATCCACTGCATACGCCTCGTGGCCTGGCAGTGGAGCAGGCGGCGGTGGGCAAACTGTTGCACCAGGCTGCACTGGCCTCGTTGGCCCAGGTTGGCGAAGCCGGCATTGCTTCCGATCAGCGTTGGGGGCAGATCCAGCAGGCCAGCGATGGTACGCCGGTGCCTGGCGGTCCGCAGGAGTTGGGGGTGTATAACGCCATGCTCAGTGTGCCGGTTGCACCGGGCAAGCGCCTGGTGGTCAGCGGCTCCAGCTACCTGCAGGTGGTCAGCTTTACCGAGCAGGGGCCGCAGGCACAGGGTTTGTTGGCGTTTTCGTTGTCCAGCGAGGCGGCTTCGGCCCACGCCGGTGACCAGACCCGCGCCTTTGCGGCCAAGCAGCTGTCAGCGATCCCGTTCACCGAGGCGCAGATCAAGGCGGATCCGCAGTATCGGCAGTATGTGATCAGCGAGAAGGACAGGGCGGCGGTGGTCAGCGCCCAGTAAGGCTCGCCGGCTTTCACTGTAGGAGCGGCCTTGTGCCGCGAAAGGGCTGCAACGCAGCCCCTGGCTTTTAAATCGCCGGGGCCGCTTCGCGGCCCTTTCGCGGCGCAAGGCCGCTCCTACAGGAGGAGGTCCATAGCGTCAGGCGAAATCGAACGGGGCCAGTTGAAAGCCCTGTTCATCCACCTGCAGCGTCCAGCCACGCCGGTCCCAGTCACCGAGCACGATCCGCCGCGCCGGTTGTCCATCGACCACCAGCTTGTGGATCGCCGGGCGGTGCGTGTGGCCATGCACCAGGGTGCGTACGCCATGGGCGGCCATCACCTTGGGCACTTCCTCCGGGGTCACGTCGACGATCTCGGTGGCCTTCATGCGGGTCTGCGAGCGGCTTTCACTGCGCAGCTTGCGTGCCAGTTTGTGCCGCGTGGACAGCGGCAGGTGCCGCAGGATCCACAGCGTCAGCGGATTGCGCAGGTAGCGGCGCAGCTTCATGTAGGCCACGTCGCGGGTGCACAGGGTATCGCCATGCATCAGCAATACCTGCTCGCCACCCAGCTCGACCACGCTGGGGTCGGCCAGCAGGGTGCAGCCGGCGGCTTCGCAGAACGCCTGGCCGATAAGGAAGTCGCGGTTGCCGTGCATCAGGTACACCGCCGTGCCGCTGTCGCTCAGTTGGCGCAGGGCCTGGCAGATCGACTGCTGGAACGGGGTCATGGCATCGTCGCCGATCCACGCCTCGAAGAAGTCGCCAAGGATGTACAGCGCCTTGGCGTGACGGGCGCGGCCGTCGAGCAGATCAAGAAACGCCCGGACAATGTCCGGGCGTTCTTCTTGCAGGTGCAGATCGGAGATCAGCAGAATCACTCAATGATCTCGGCTTTCTCGATGATCACGTCTTCTTTCGGTACGTCCTGGTGGCCAGCCTTGGAACCGGTGGCGACTTTTTCGATGGCGTCGACAACTTCGGTGCCCTCGGTCACTTTACCGAACACGGCGTAGCCCCAGCCCTGGACATTCTTGCCGCTGTGGTTGAGGAAGTCGTTGTTGGAAGCGTTGATGAAGAACTGCGCGGAGGCCGAGTGCGGCTCCATGGTACGGGCCATGGCGATGGTGTACTTGTCGTTCTTCAGGCCGTTGTCGGCTTCGTTCTGGATGCTGGCGCGCTTGTCGCGCTTTTCGTTCATGCCTGGCTCGAAACCGCCGCCCTGGATCATGAAGCCCTTGATCACACGGTGGAACACGGTGTTGCTGTAGTGGCCGGCTTCAACGTAAGCCAGGAAGTTGGCAACGGTGATCGGGGCTTTTTCGGCGTTCAGTTCGATGACGATGTCGCCGTGGTTGGTGCTCAGTTTGACTTTGGACATGCTTAAGTTCGCTCTCAAGGCATCGGAAATAGGGGGCGCAGGGCGCTCGGGTTAGCTGACGCAGGATCAGCAGGCCGCGGCACATGCCACAAGGTGCACGGCGGCCATTCTGCCGGTTTAGACCGGCGGCTGCGACAAATAGCTGCGCAAATCGCGTCAGTTTGTCTGCGCCCGGCTGTCAGCAGCTTGACTGCTTCGGCTATGATAGGCCCTTTGTTTCAATCGGCCTACCCAGGCCAGCTACCTGCATTCAAGGACACTATGAGCAAGCCCACTGCCGACAACGCGCCCAACGCCGCTGCCAAAGGCGCCCCCGCCGTCCCTGTGAACTTCCTGCGGCCGATCATCCAGGCCGACCTGGACGCGGGCAAGCACAGCAGCATCGTCACCCGTTTTCCGCCAGAGCCCAACGGCTACCTGCACATCGGTCATGCCAAGTCGATCTGTGTCAACTTCGGCCTGGCCAAGGAATTCGGCGGTGTCTGCCACCTGCGCTTCGACGACACCAACCCGGCCAAGGAAGACCAGGAATACATCGACGCCATCATGAGCGACGTGAAATGGCTGGGCTTCGACTGGGCCGGCGAGGTGCGCTATGCCTCCAACTACTTCGACCAGTTGCACGACTGGGCCGTTGAACTGATCAAGCGTGGCAAGGCCTATGTCTGCGACCTGACCCCTGATCAGGCCAAGGAATACCGCGGCAGCCTGACCGAGCCGGGCAAGAACAGCCCGTTCCGCGAGCGCAGCGTCGAAGAGAACCTCGAGCTGTTCGCCCGCATGAAGGCCGGCGAGTTCAAGGACGGTGAGCGCGTGTTGCGGGCCAAGATCGACATGGCCTCGCCGAACATGAACCTGCGCGACCCGATCCTCTACCGCATCCGCCATGCCCACCATCACCAGACCGGTGACAAGTGGTGCATCTACCCGAACTACGACTTCACCCACGGGCAGTCCGATGCCATCGAAGGCATCACCCACTCGATCTGCACCCTGGAGTTCGAAGGCCACCGCCCGCTGTACGACTGGTTCCTCGACAACCTGCCGGTACCGGCGCACCCGCGCCAGTACGAGTTCAGCCGCCTGAACCTGAATTACACCATCACCTCCAAGCGCAAGCTCAAGCAGCTGGTCGACGAGAAGCACGTCAGCGCCTGGGATGACCCGCGTATGTCGACCCTGTCGGGCTTCCGCCGCCGTGGCTACACACCGGCATCGATCCGCAATTTCTGCGAAATGATCGGCACCAACCGTTCCGACGGCGTGGTCGACATGGCGATGCTCGAATTCAGCATCCGTGACGACCTCGACCGTACCGCGCCACGCGCCATGTGCGTGCTGCGTCCGCTGAAAGTGGTCATCACCAACTATCCAGAGGGCCAGGTCGAGCAGCTCGAACTGCCGCGCCACCCGAAAGAGGATATGGGCGTACGCGTCTTGCCGTTCGCCCGCGAACTGTACATCGACCGCGACGACTTCATGGAAGAGCCGCCCAAGGGCTACAAACGCCTGGAACCGGCCGGTGAAGTGCGCCTGCGCGGCAGCTACGTGATCCGCGCCGACGAGGCGATCAAGGACGCCGACGGCAACATCGTCGAGCTGCGCTGCTCGTACGATCCGGACACCCTGGGCAAGAACCCCGAAGGCCGCAAGGTCAAGGGCGTGATCCACTGGGTGCCGGCCGCAGGCAGCGTCGAGTGCGAAGTGCGCCTGTACGACCGCCTGTTCCGCTCCGCCAACCCGGAAAAGACCGAAGACGGCGGCAGCTTCCTCGACAACATCAACCCCGATTCGCTGCAGGTGCTGACCGGCTGCCGCGCCGAGCCATCGCTGGGCCAGGCCCAACCTGAAGACCGCTTCCAGTTCGAACGTGAAGGCTACTTCTGCGCCGACCTGAAAGACAGCCAGCCGGGCCGCCCGGTGTTCAACCGCACCGTCACCCTGCGTGACTCCTGGGGCAGCTGAGGAACCGCCGTGCTCAACATCTACAACACGCTGACCAAGACCAAGGAAGCCTTCAAGCCGCTCGATGGCAACAAGGTGCGCATGTACGTGTGCGGCATGACCGTGTACGACTACTGCCATCTGGGCCACGGCCGCAGCATGGTGGCCTTCGACCTGGTCACCCGCTGGCTGCGCAAGAGCGGCTATGAGCTGACCTATGTGCGCAACATCACCGACATTGACGACAAGATCATCAACCGTGCCAACGAGAACGGCGAGTCGTTCGACGCCCTGACCGCGCGCATGATCGACGCGATGCACGAGGACGAGCGCCGCCTGAGCATCCTCAAGCCCGACCTGGAGCCCCGTGCCACCGACCATATCCCCGGCATGCACGCGATGATCCAGACCCTGATCGACAAGGGTTACGCCTACGCCCCGGGTAATGGCGACGTGTACTACCGCGTCGGCAAGTTCGTCGGCTACGGCAAGCTGTCGCGCAAGAAGATCGAAGACCTGCGCATCGGCGCACGCATCGAAGTCGACGAGGCCAAGCAGGACCCGCTGGACTTCGTGCTGTGGAAGGGCGTCAAGCCGGGTGAGCCGTACTGGGATTCGCCGTGGGGCCCGGGCCGTCCGGGCTGGCACATCGAGTGCTCGGTGATGTCCACCTGCTGCCTGGGCGAGAGCTTCGACATCCATGGCGGCGGCAGCGACCTTGAGTTCCCGCACCACGAGAACGAGATCGCCCAGAGCGAGGCGGCCACCGGCAAGCAGTACGCCAACGCCTGGATGCACTGCGGCATGATCCGCATCAATGGCGAGAAGATGTCCAAGTCGTTGAACAACTTCTTCACCATCCGCGACGTGCTCGACAAGTACCACCCGGAAGTGGTGCGTTACCTGCTGGTGGCCAGCCACTACCGCAGCGCGATCAACTACTCCGAAGACAGCCTGCGTGACTCCAAAGGCGCACTGGAGCGCTTCTACCACGCCCTGCGTGGTCTGCCGCGCGTGGCGGCCAAGGGCGGTGACGAGTTCGTCGAGCGCTTCAGCGCCGCGATGAACGACGACTTCGGCACCCCTGAAGCCTGCGCCGTGCTGTTTGATCTGGTGCGCGAGATCAACCGCCTGCGTGACAGCGACCTCGAGGCTGCCGCTGGCCTGGCCGGTCGTCTGCGTGAGCTGGGCGATGTGCTGGGTGTGCTGCAACTGGAGGCCGACGACTTCCTGCGCGCAGGGGCCGAAGGCAAGGTCGACGCCGCCGAAGTGGAAGCCTTGATCCAGGCGCGCCTGCAAGCGCGGGCCGACAAGAACTGGGCCGAGTCCGACCGCATCCGCGACCAGATCACTGCCATGGGTGTGGTGCTGGAAGACAGCAAAGGCGCTACCACCTGGCGTTTGGCGGACTGAGTAGCGTCACCCCAAGGCCTGTCTTGTGACTGATCGCGGGGCAAGCCCGCTCCCACGCAGTTTTTCAGATTGCGTGGGAGCGGGCTTGCCCCGCGATGCTTTCATCGGCCCTGAATCGGTCCCGCGCTCAACGCTGGCGCTCCGCCACCGCACGCAACGTGCGCAATGTCACCACCGGCGCATCCACCACGAACCGGTTGGCCAGCCAGCCCGGTACATCGCCGGCCGGATCAGCCTGCAACTGATAGGTCACCTCTGTCCGCTTTGCACCCACCGGCTTCATGATCCATTCGCCATTGATGCGCTTTACGCGAATCAGCCCCGGCTCTTCGGGCACCCTGCCAGGGTCGGCGCTGAGGTGGCGCACCAGCGTACCGTCGTCCAGCCGCTCGGTGCTGACCTTGAGCACCATGTCCCGCGGCAGCGTCGGCCACGGCAGGTTGGTGGTGAGGTACACCCAGGTGCTGTCGCCTTCCACGTCCAGCAGGCGCATCTGCTCGCATGCATACAGCCATTTGCACGCCACCCGCAGGTTTTCCTGCAGGTCGGTGAGCGTGCGCACGCTGGCATTCATGGTGCTGACACCACGGAATTGCTGGTAGGGGGAGCCGGCGACGCTGCTCAGGTAGACGCGAATACCTTCGCGGTCATAGGCCAGCTGCCAGTCGTCGGCGGCCAGCAGCGGGGCTGGCAGCGACAGCAACAGGGCAAGCAGCAGGCGGGAGAGGGGCATGATCGGTGGCCGCAGCAAGGGCAAGCTGCAAGTATGGCCACAAAAACGAAGCCCGCCATCAAGGCGGGCTCGTGGCCATCAACCTGAACTCAACGCTGCGGGTTGAGGGTCAGGTGCACGTGGCGGTTGACGTCTTTGTACAGCAGGTAGCTGAACGGGCCCGGGCCGCCGGAGTAGCAGGCCTGCGGGCAGAAGGCGCGCAGCCACATGAAGTCGCCGGCCTCGACCTCGACCCAGTCCTGGTTCAGGCGGTACACCGCTTTACCTTCCAGGACATACAGGCCGTGTTCCATGACGTGGGTTTCGGCGAACGGGATTACGCCGCCCGGCTGGAAGGTCACGATGTTGACGTGCATGTCGTGGCGCATGTCGGCCATGTCGACGAAGCGGGTGGTCTTCCAGGCGCCTTCGGTGCCCGGCATCTCGATGACGGTGGCGTTGTCGCGGTGGGTGACGAACGACTCCGGCACCGGCAGGCCTTCGACTTTCTGGTAGTGCTTGCGCAGCCAGTGGAAGGTGACGTTGGCCTGGCTGTTGTTGCGCAGGCTCCACTCGGCGCCCGGGGCCAGGAAGGCGTAGCCGCCTGGGACCAGGGTGTGGTGCTTGCCTTCGACGGTGATGTCGATCTGGCCTTCGACCACGAACAGTACCGCTTCGGCGTTCGGGTCCAGCTCAGGGCGCTCGCTGCCGCCTTCCGGGGCGACTTCGACGATGTACTGCGAGAAGGTTTCGGCAAAACCGGTCAGCGGGCGGGCGATGACCCACATGCGCATCTTGTCCCAGAACGGCAGGTGGCTGGTGACGATGTCACGCATCACGCCCTTGGGGATGACGGCATAGGCTTCGGTGAACATGGCACGGTCAGTCAGCAGCTCGGTCTGAGCCGGGTGCCCACCGTGGGGGGCGAAGTAGGATGGTTTCGACATGAACGGTCTCGACTTGTTGTTCTCTCCCCATGCCTTTGACCACACCGGCCGGTGCGTGCAGGGGATGCCGGGACAGCATAAGAGCCTGTCCGTGACATCCACAAATTAAATGTTGAAATACCCTGTATTTGTTTACTGAATGCGAGCGTGGCGCCCGACATGCTCCGCCGGCAGGCGGTCGCCCTGGCCGAACAGCTTGTGGCGCAAGGTGCCATCGGAGTACGCAGTGGGGTAGCGGCCACGGCGTTGCAGTTCGGGCACCAACAGCTCGACCACCTGGGCCAGATCGTCCGGTTGCACCGCATAGGTGAGGTTGAAACCGTCGATGCCGGTCTGCTCCAGCCACTGCTCCAGCTGATCGGCCACCTCGCTGGCGCTGCCCACCAGCACCGGGCCGCGCCCACCCAGGCCGACGAACTCGGCGGCCTCGCGCACGGTCCAGCGGCGGCTCGGGTCGGCGGCAGTGAACGCCGCCAGGGCGGCGCGGCCGGCGTCATTCTCCACATATTCAATGGGCGCGTCGGGGTCCAGGCCTGCGAAGTCGATGCCGGTCCAGCCCGACAGCAGGGCTAGGGCGGCATCGAGGTCTACATAGCGGCGGTATTCGGCGAAGCGCGCTTCGGCCTGCTCGCGGGTAGCGCCGACGATCAGCAACGCCTGTGCGTAGATCAGCACTTCGTCACGCCCGCGCCCGGCCACCTCGCTGGCCTGGCGAATGCCGTCGGCATAGCGACGCAGTACTGCGGGCGTCGGGCCACTGATGAACACGCACTCGGCGTGCCGCGCGGCGAACTGCTGGCCGCGTGCCGAGGCGCCAGCCTGGAACAGCACCGGGGTGCGCTGTGGCGAGGGTTGGCACAGGTGCATGCCGGGTACCTGGAAGTGCTCGCCGTGGTGGTTGATCGGGTGTACCCGGCTTGGCTCGATATAGCGCCCGGTTCCGCGCTCCAGCACCACCGCATCGTCTTCCCAGCTCTGCTCCCAGAGTTTGTACAGCACCTGCAGGTATTCTTCGGCCAGGTCGTAGCGCTGGTCGTGGCCGAGCTGCCGGGGCAGGCCCAGGTTGCGCGCGGCGCTGTCGAGGTAGCCGGTGACGATGTTCCAGCCGACCCGGCCATTGCTCAGGTGATCGAGGGTGGACATCCGCCGGGCGAAGGGGTACGGGTGCTCATAGGTCAACGAAAAGGTCACGCCGAAGCCCAGATGTTCCGTGACCCCGGCCATGGCCGGCACCAGCAGCAGCGGGTCGTTTACCGGCACCTGCACGCCGCCGCGCAGGGCCGCCTCGGGGCCGCCCTGGTAGACATCGTAGATGCCCAGCACATCGGCGATGAACAGCGCGTCGAACAGGCCGCGCTCCAGCAGCCGGGCCAGGTCGGTCCAGTAGTCCAGGCGGTTGAACTCGGCACTGGTGTTGCGTGGATGGCGCCACAGGCCTGGGGACTGGTGGCTGGCGGCGTTCATGCTGAAGGCGTTGAAGCGGATCGGGCGGGGCATCGTCGGCTCCTTTGCTCAGGGCAGCACGGAGGCCGGGTAAACCGCGTCGGCGACGTTCAGCTTGCGCGGGATCAGGCCCAGGCCCTGGAAGGTGTCGGCCAGCTTCTGCTGTTCGGCGACGATCTGCGGGGTAATGGCCACGGCATTGTAGTTGCGCCGCTCGCTGGCGGTCTTGAGCACGTCCGCACCAATCCCCAGTTGCGGCGACAACAGGCTGGCGACTTCGCCGGGCTGGGCGTTGGCCCATTGGCTGACCTTGGCCAGTTCGCCGAAGAAGGTCTTGAGCAGCGCGCGGTGCTGGTCGGCGAAGTCGGCGGTGGACAGGTAGAAGGTACGGTTGTTCGACAGCCCGCTGCCGTCGCGCAGGTTTTTCAGGCCCGGCTGCTTTTCGGCAGCGGCGAGGAATGGGTCCCACAGGGTGACGGCCTGCACGCTGCCCGACTGCAGCGCGGCGACGGCATCGGCGGCGTTGTTGACGTAGGCCGGGGTGATGTCCTGGTAGCTCAGGCCGGCCTGCTCCAGGGCCACGGCCAGCAGGTACTGGGCGTTCCAGCCGCGGCCGGTGGCCACGCGCTGGCCCTTGAGCTGGGCGACCGAAGTGATCTGGTCCTGCTCGCGCACCACCAGGCCGATGCCGCGCGGGTAAGGCTGCTCGGCGGCCAGGTAGACCACCGGCTTGCCGGCGGCCTGGGCGAACACCGAAGGCGCGTCGGCGGCGTGGCCCAGGTCGATGGCGCCGGTGCTCAGCGCTTCGAGCAGTTGCGGGCCGGCGGCGAACTCATGCCAGCTGACCTTCACGCCCTGGGGCGCCAGGGCTTTTTCCAGGGCACCGCTGCCCTTGAGAATGTTGATGCTGTTGAACTTCTGGTAGCCGATACGCAGGGTCTTGCCATCGCCAGCAACCGCGTTGGACCAAGGCAACAGGGCGCTGGCAACGCTGGCCAGCAGGCCGCCGATCAGCAGGCGGCGCAGGGGAGAGAAGGCACGGGAAGGCACGGTGAGGGCTCCTTGAGCAGGCGGGAAAGCGTGGCTCCAGCCTACGGAGCTGGCAGGGGGCATTTCAATTTTTTTATTCCATTCAGTTAGATTGTTTTGTTATTTTTATATCCATTAATTATCTTGGCCAAGCCGGACCCTGGTTGTTGACATATTTTTCACATGCCCTTGCTACGATCTCGCCACTTTCCAGGAGCTGAATCGATGATGCATGTTCTGCGCAAGCGCGGTGTTCGCCTGGCCTTGGCCGCCAGTGCAGGGCTGGTTGCCAGCACCCTGGGTTTTTTCGCATGGCAGAGTTTCTACCCGGTGCAGGCCGCCGATGGCTGGCGCGTGCAGGTGCTACACAGCGCACTGGACAAGGCCGCCTCGTTGCTGCCCCAGGCCGACGGCAGCCTGCTGGTGAGCCGCGAGCTCAGCGGTGGCAAAGGCAGCATCATCAAGATCGATGCCGACGGTAATCGCAGGGTGCTGGTTGAAGGCTTATCCAAGCCCGATGGCATGGTCGCCGTGGAAGGCGGTTGGGCGTTCAGCCAAGAGGTGGGTGAGGCGCCGGTCAGCCTGTCGCGCAATGGCCAGGTCATGCCCTTGTTTCAGGGCAACAATGTGCAAGGCCTGTACAACGATGGCGAACACCTTTACGCGATCGAAGACCGCAAGGGGGATGGCCGGCTGATGCGCTACGACTGGCGCAGCGGCCAACTGGATGTGCTGCGCTCGGGCCTGACCGAAACCGAAGGGCTGACCCGCTGCAACGACGGTCGCCTGCTGTATACCGAGAAGGCCAGCGGCAAGATTCGGGCGCTCAGCGACGATGGCCAGGACCCGGTGGTGGTCGAAGGTTTGCGCAACCCGACGTTCCTGCTCTGCGATGCCCGCGGCCTGTGGATCAGCGAAGACTCCACCCACCGTGCCCGGCTGCTGCGCGTCGACGGCGATGGCTCGCGGCACACCGTGCTCAGCTTCCTCAAGGCGCCGCAAGCGATCGTGCCGGACGGCAAGGGTGGCTACCTGCTCGCCGAAGGCGGCCGCGACCGTGTGCTGCATCTGACCCCGCCTGCGCTGTAGCAGCCCCTGTGGGAGCGGCCTCAGCCGCGAACACGGGCGCAGCCCGTGCCATCCGGCGCGGTTCCTGCATCGTGGCTGAAGCCACTCCTACACGGCACTGAGTTCAGGCTCACCGACGTGCTGCGCCACCAGCAACAACGATTGTGGCAGCGCGCTCTGCGGATGCTGCGGCTCGTGCAGTTCCAGCAGCCTGAACCCGGCCATTTCCAGTGCCTTCAACCAACTGGCCAGGGTGCGGAAATACCAAGGCATCGGCTGCCAATCGCCGCTGAACCCGGCGAATGATTCTTCGCGCCAGCCATCCTGGTAGTTTCCGGCGGCCGCTGTCCACGGGTGCAGGGTCTGGATCACCAGCGTTCCCCGGGCCTCCAGCAGCCCGCCCAGTGCGTGCAGCAGAGGAATGATGTCCTGGTGCAGCAACGCGAAGTTGGCGCAGATCAGCGAGTACTCGCAGCCAATATCCACCGTTCCTGCGGCCAACTGCTCATAACTGGCCAGGTGCACCTTGGCCGCCCCCGTCGCCTGTGCAGCCGCTACCAGCGTTGCATCGCCATCCACCCCGACCGCCTCGACACCCCGCGTGGCCAGCGCCCGCAACAGCCAGCCTTCACCACAGCCAAGATCGAGCACGCGCTGCGGCTGACGGCCGAGCACGGCGAGCAGGATGGCCTGGTCGGTGACCTGGCGGCGGGACTCGATAGCACCGCTGCGCACGGCCTCGATCCAGGCCTGGGCGTTTTGCTGCCAACTGTGCAGCAGCGGATCTTGTGGGGCTGGCATGGAAGAGTTCCGGTGGACGCGGGTGGCACAAGGATAGGCCAGATCCGCCTTGTGTCAGGGGACCGTTGCTCGGCACACTCATGCGTCCTCGCTAAGGAGTAAGGCATGGCACTTGCGAAAGCGGATTTCACCACGCGGTTGTTGCTCGACGCCGGAATAGGCCCTGGCATGCGTGTGCTGGATGTCGGTTGCGGCACCGGCGAGGTGAGCCTGCTGCTGGCTCGCCTGGTGGATGGCGATGGTGCGGTTGTAGGCGTTGACCAGGCGGCCGGGGCGCTGGAGAGCGCCCGGCAATGCGAAGTGCCGAGGGGGGCTGCGCCGCCCGAGTTCATCCACGCCGACCTGAATGCGCTGCCTGCCTCGCTGGGGCTGTTCGACGCCATCGTCGGGCGCCGGGTGCTGATGTACCAGCCGGATCCGCTCAAGGCCGTGCGGGGGCTGGCCCGGCACCTGCTGCCGGGTGGCGTGATGGTGTTCCAAGAGCACGACGCCAGCCTGACGCCGGCCAGCCGCGAACCTTTCCCGTTGCACCGCAAGGCCCAGCAGTGGCTGCAGCGCATGCTCGAGCTAGAGGGCGCCGACCTGCACATCGGCTTCAATCTGCACCGCATCCTCAGCCAGGCCGGGCTTGCGGTGGAGGACCTGCGCGCCGAATGCCTGGTGCAGACGCCCGACAGCCGCTACGCCTTGGCCGATATCGTTCGCGCCTGTCTGCCGCGGATTATCGAACAGGGCGTGGCCAGTGCCCGGCAGGTAGGCATCGAAACCCTGCAGTCACGACTCGATGCCGAGCGCCAGGCCAGTACGGGTATCTATATCGGCGACATGCTGTATGGCGTGGTGGCGCGCAAGCGCTGATCGCCCAGCAGCAACCGCGCTATGGGTTTTATTCGGCGACTGCTGTTTTTGGTGCACGAATCATCTGCACCAGGCCTGATTGTTCGATCTGTTGCAGCGCTCTAGCCTGAGCCCGACTTTGCAATCACCCAAGGAAACGAACATGGCCAAGCGAATAGTCCTGCAGCAGACCGGCGGCACCGAAGTCCTGCACCTGCAGGACCTGCCGGTACAACAACCCGGCCCCGGCGAGGTATGGCTGGAACAGGCCGCTATCGGGGTCAACCCGCTGGACGTGCTGCAGCGCAAGGGTGGCGCGCCAGTGCCGCTGCCCTGCGGCCTGGGCCTGGAGGGCGCCGGGCGGGTAGCCGCAGTAGGCGCGGGCGTCACCAACGTGAAGGTGGGCGACTCCGTGGGCTATGCCACCGGCCCACTTGGCGGCTATGCCAGTGCACGCCTGTACCCGGCCGAGCGGTTGGTGAAGCTGCCGGCGGGCCTGAGCGAAGAGCAGGCCGCCGCGACCCTGTTCAAGGGCATCACCGCCCAGTACCTGCTGACCAGCACCTACCCGGTCGGCCCTGGGACACGGGTACTGATCTATGGCGCCGCCGGTGCGCTCGGCCAATTGATGGTGCCTTGGGCCAAGCACCTGGGGGCGACCGTCATCGGTGTGGTGTCGCGGCCACAGAGCCTGGCCCGGGCCAAGGCCGCAGGGTGCGACCACGTGCTGCAGTTCAACGCCGCCACCCTGGCCGCCGAGGTGCGCGAGCTGACTGCCGGGGAGGGCGTGGACGTGGTCTACGACAGCGTCGGGCGCCTCTCGCTCGACGCTTCGCTGGACAGCCTGCGCCCACGCGGTCTGCTGGTGTCGTTCGGCGGCAGTTCCGGCGCGCCGGCAGCCATCGAGGTCGCCACGCTCAACGCCAAGGGCTCGCTGTTCGTCACCCGCCCGTCACTGGCGGCGCACACCCGCACCGCCGAGGAGTATCAGGCCCGCGCGGCAAGCGTGCTGGCAGCGCTTGGCGCGGGTATCATCCAGCCGCGGATCTGGCGCCGCTACCCATTGGCCGATGTGGCCAGGGCCCATGAAGACCTGGAACAGGGCCGGTCGGAGGGGGCGCTGATCCTTACCCCCTGATCGCGGATGAGCCTTGCCATGGACCCCTTCGACAGCCGTCGGGCCGACGAACTTGCCACCTTGCTGGCCCTGCACGAACAGGGGTCGTTCGCCGCCGCCGGGCGCCAGCTGGAGCGCCACCCTTCGGTGCTGTCCCGGCGCCTGGGTGCGCTGGAGCAGCGCCTGGGCATCCGCCTGGTGGAACGCACCACCCGCCAGCTGCGCTTCACCGACGAAGGCCAGCGTCTGGTGGAGCGCCTGCGCCATGCCAGTCGGTTGATCGACGAGGCCGAGCAGGAGGCTGCATTGGGCGCCGCACAGGTGCGCGGTCGCCTGCGCCTGGCGCTGCCAGCGGCCATGGGCCGGCGCTGGCTCAGCGGGCTGCTGGCGGATTTCGTGCTGGCCCACCCGCAGGTCACGATCGACGCCGAGTACGCCGACCGTTTCGTCGACCTGGTGGGCGAGGGGTTCGATGCCGCCATCCGTATTGGCGAGCTGGCCGACAACCGCCTGGTGGCCAGCAAGCTGTGCGAGCACCTGCGCATCCTCTGCGCCGCGCCGGGCTACCTGGAACGGCATGGCACGCCGCAGTTGCCGGCCGACCTGGCCAGCCACAACTGCCTGGGCTTCAGTGGGCTGCGTTCGTTCCCCGAGTGGCACCTCACCGCCAAGGGCCGCCAGGCGAGCGTCAAGGTCGCTGGCAGCCTGCGCGGCAACGACAACGAGGCGCTGCTGGAGGCGGCGCGGCGGGGTGTGGGGATTCTCGCCGGTGGCGACTGGTTGATGGTCGAGGACCTGCAAGCCGGCCGGCTGGTGCGGATACTGCCGGAGTGGCAACTGGATGTGGCCGCGGGGATCTACCTGGTGCGGCCTTCGGCGCGGCTCAACACGGCGGTGATGCAGGCGTTCAAGGCCTGGCTCGAAGTCTGTTTCCAGGATGGCGCGCCATGGCGACATTGAACTCGAAATCAAATCATGTATTGGCTGTAACATATTGATTTTGAATGATTTATCCGGATAGGCGCTGAGCGAGGCAAATCCGGATAAGTCACTTTCAGATAATTTTGTAAATTACTGATTTATAAGCATTTATCGCTTAGCAAGCGCATGCTGGGCACACTGCTCATAGTAGGTCTGTTTGATCGCCGCCGGCTTGAGTCGCGAGCGGCTGTTGTAGGTCTGCTCGGTGATGCCGAAGGCGGTCATGCGCATCCAGGGTTTGGCGAACTTGCGGGCCTGCAGCTTCTTGCGCGTGGCGTACAAGGTGACCCCGGAAAGCTTGGCCTGCTGGGCCTCGGCGGCGATTTGCGCGCCCCAGCCGCACACCTGGCGATCGTTCTGGCTCAGTGCCCTGGCCTGGGCGCCGAAGGTGGCGACGGCCAACAGGCAGCCGGCTACGCTTGCTAGAAATACCCGCATGTTGCTGTCCTAAGCGTCTGAAGGAAAACGGAGTTTGCCCGTACTTCAAACGCCTGGGGGCCAGCAATTTGCCGTCAGGCGATGGCCATGCGCAGTGGGTTGTGGCGGCTGGGGCGCAGCGACACCAGGGCCAGGGCCGCCAGCCACAGCAGCGAGACCCCGTAGTTCAGGCGCTGATACAGCCCGAACAATTGCCCGGTGTCGGCTGCCCGCGCCATCAGCAGCACCGTGACCACCGCCAGCACGGCGCACAGCAACGACCACCAGGCCAGGCCGCGTGATCGGGCCAGGCGCTGGCCGAGGCCGATCCACAGCACGCAGGCCAGGGTCAGGGAGAGGAACATCAGCAACCCGCTGAGGTTGTGCAGTTGCTGCGACAGCGAAGGTGTCATCGGCGCACAGCCGGCATCACAGGCAAACCAACCGGTGCCCAGGCTGCCCACGCCATGCAGCAGGATCAGCAGCGCGCTCAGTTGCGCCATCCTGGACTGTCGCCAACGTCGCGCCAGGCCCCAGGCGAACAAGGCGAACAGCAAGGCCAGGGGGAAGTTGTTGATCCATGGCGAGAACATGTGGGTGGGGGCATCCACCGCGCCGAGCTGGCTCATGGCCTGTTGCAGGTGGCTGTAGCCGGGGTAGGCCTGGGCGGTCAGTGCGACGCCGATCAGCAACCAGAATGGGATCAGCAGGCCGCTGGCGAGCAACAGGCGATCGAATGTCTTCATGCAGGTTCCTTCCTTGGTGGGCATGGGCAAGCGCGCAGCCTAGCGCCCTGGCAGGGCATTTCGCCAGCATTCGATAACGTCGCGTCGCCTGCCGGTGGCCGACGAAAGGTGAAATCCCCAGCACACGTATGTGATCGTACAACTGCTTGCGCTATCATCACGCCTGTCTTTCACAACAAGATGTACAGGGCATGACAGAGCAGCAGGTACAGCCGCGCACCCGGCGCAAGCCGCGCAGTCTCGCGCAGGAACTGGTCACGGTGCTGACCGAGCGCATTCGCAACGGCCAGCTCAAACCCGGTGACAAGCTTCCCACCGAATCGCAGATCATGGTCGAGGAGGGCGTAAGCCGGACCGTGGTGCGTGAAGCCATCTCGCGGCTGCAGGCCGCCGGCCAGGTCGAAACCCGGCACGGCATCGGCACATTCGTCCTGGATGCACCGACCGCCGGCGGTTTCCGTATCGACCCGGCCACGGTTGTCACCCTGCGCGAAGTGCTGGCGGTGCTGGAGCTGCGTATCGCCCTGGAGATCGAGTCGGCCGGGCTTGCCGCACAGCGGCGCAGCGACGAGCAGCTGGCCGGCATGCGCGCCGCACTCGACGAGCTCAACGAAGGGGCGGCCCACGCTTCGGACGCGGTCTCGGCGGATTTCCAGTTTCACCTGCGCATCGCCCAGGCCAGCGGCAATCACTACTTCGCCGATATCATCAACCACCTGGGCACCAGCATCATCCCGCGCACCCGCCTCAACTCCGCGCGCCTGGCCCATGACGACCAAGCCCACTACATGGGCCGGCTGATGCACGAGCACGAAGCCATCTACGAGGCCATTGCCCGGCACGACAGCGAAGGCGCGAAAATGGCCATGCGTCTGCACCTGAGCAATAGTCGCGAGCGCTTGCGCCAGGCCCATGAACAGGCCGAGGCACAAGGGGCCTGACATCTCAGCCGGCTGCACCGGCCCGTTCGCCGGCGCTGTCGGATTGTTCTATATGTGGGACGATGCATGCCATTTTGGCTGTCTAGTGTGCGATTAACCTCATCTGTAACGTGGTGCCCATCCACGAGAGGAGGTTTCTCATGAAAAAGATCCAGGGTATCCACCGCAGCCCCCACGCCCACTGGGTGGGTGACGGTTTCCCGGTGCGTAGCCTGTTCACCTACGACCATCTGGCCCGGCATATCAGCCCGTTCCTGCTGCTGGACTACGCCGGCCCCCATGATTTCGCCCCGACCAGTGCCCGCCGTGGCGTCGGCCAGCACCCGCACCGCGGTTTCGAGACGGTGACCATCGTCTATCAGGGCGAGCTGGAGCACCGCGACTCCACTGGCGCCGGTGGCCTGATCGGCCCGGGTGACGTGCAGTGGATGACCGCCGCAGGCGGTATCATTCACGAGGAGTTCCATTCGCCGGCCTTTGCCAAGCGTGGCGGCACCCTGGAGATGGTGCAGTTGTGGGTCAACCTGCCGGCCAAGGACAAGCGTGCCGCCGCCGGCTACCAGACCCTGTTGGCCAGCGATATCCCGGTGGTGTCGCTGGAAGGCGAGGCTGGCAGCCTGCGGGTGATTGCCGGCCGCTACCTCGAACACCAGGGCCCGGCCCGCACCTTCACCGACATGGATGTGTGGGACCTGCGCCTGAAGGCCGGTGCAAGCCTGCAGTTGCCGGTTGCCAGCGGGCGCAACGCGGCGCTGGTGGTGCTGCGCGGCACCCTGCGGGTCAACGGCGAGCGCGAGGCCGGCCCGGCCAGCCTGGTGCTGTTCGAGCGTGATGGCGAGGGGCTGCGTATCGACGCGCTGGAGGATGTCAGCGTGCTGCTGCTCAGCGGCGAGCCGATCGACGAGCCGATCGTAGGTTACGGCCCGTTCGTGATGAACAGCCAGGCGGAGATCGCAGAGTCGTTCGACGATTTCCAGGCCGGGCGCTTCGGCCAGATGGGCGGGGTTGAAACCGGTCCCGCGCTAATGCCTGACAGGTAACATTTCATCGTCACCAATGGGGCTGCTTTGCAGCCCTTCGCGGGTAAACCCGCTCCCACAAGATTGCGCAAAGCCTAGAGCTGGCGCAAAACCTGTGGGAGCGGGTTTACCCGCGAAGGGCCGCAAAGCGGCCCCGATTGGCTGACTGACCGGTATCAGGCCCGACGCCACAGCCAGTGATCCAGGCTCAGGCGCCCCGAACCCTTGAGCAGCAACGGTAGCAGCGCCACCAGGTAGATCAGCGGCAGTTTGAAGTTGCCATGCCCCTGGTCGCTGATCGCATAGCCCTGGGCCAGCTCCGCAAGGCTTGACCACTCGGCCGGCCAATGCACGGCGGCAATTGCCACCAGCGTCACCACCGCCAGCACCGCGCTGGCCAGTCGCGTGCCCAGGCCCAACAGCAGAAGCAACGGGCAGAGCAGCTCGGCCCACATCGACAACTGCCAGTTCAGGCCCGCAGGCAGCAGGTCGAAGGGGAACGGAAAGCTCCCTTGCAAGTCGGCGAACCAGTTGGCGCCGTTGAATTTCTCCAGCCCCGATTCGAAGAACTCCCAGGCCAGGAATAGCCGAAGCGGCAAGTCGGCGCCCCAGTTGCCGATACGGTCGAGGGCGGTAAACGGGCGGGTCAGGGTGTGCGTCAGCATGGCAGAACTCCTTGGGATCAGTGGGACGTGACTGGGCGGCGCAGTTGCAGGGCAGCCTTGGCGATGAGCTTGAGGGTGATGGCGGCGAACATCAGGGCGAAGGCCAGCGGGTACCAGCCTCCGAGAGGAATGCGCTTGTAGAACGACAGGCAGAACACCGCTGCCAGCACCCAGGTCCCTGTACTGTGCAGGCCCTTCCACTGGCGCGGGCCGAGCAGGCGAGCGGGCGTTTTGAACGAGGTGATGCCGAGCAGCAGGATGCACAGGTAACCCAGCGAGCCCGGCAGGTTGGCCAGCGCCGTGCGCCCGGCCCAGAACAGTTCGGGGAAGCGTTGGGCATAGAGGTAGATGAGGGCCCCGTGCACCGTGTGTGAAAACGCAAAGGCCAGGCCCAGGTAGCGCCTTTCACGCATCAGCTGGCGGCTTGTCGCGCCGGGCAGCAGGGTGACCAGCGACGAGGCGAGGAAGGCCAGCAGGAACAGCGCGAACGAACTGCGAGCGGTGGCGCGGATGGCACTGCGCAGGCCTTCGGCGCCCGCCGGGTAGGCGGCGAGTACGGCGGCGGTCATCAGCAGGGTCAGGGCGGCGAGGGCGGCAAACAGCTTCCAGCCGCTGGGCAAGGCTTTCATCGATGGGTTTCCCGGAGTGTGTGGCGACGGCGGGGTGCCGTCGCTCTGTTGTGGCCGGGAGTTTGCGGGGGTGGGGTATCTGCAGTGTGTCGGCGGGTTGGGGGTTGTGTATCGGTTTGTAGATCAGCTTTGCCTTGGCGGCCTCATCGCCGGCAAGCCGGCTCCCACAGGGTTGGTGCATGCCTTGGATTCATGCGGTCTTGGTGGGAGCTGGCTTGCCAGCGATGAGGCCAGCACAGGCCGCTCAGCGCAGCTCGATCTGCGCGCACAGCCCGCCTTCTGCGCGGTTGCGCAAGGTAAGGCTGCCGCCCATGGCCTGGGTCAGCTGATGGGCGATGGCCAGGCCCAGCCCGGTGCCGCCGGTACTGCGATTGCGCGACCCCTCGACCCGGTAGAACGGCTTGAGTACTTCATCGAGCTCCGCCTCAGGGATGCCCGGGCCGTGGTCAAGTACACGGATCAGCGTCACGCCGCCCTCATGGCCGACTTCAAGCTGGGCGGCACCGGCAAACTTCAGGGCGTTGTCCACCAGGTTGACCAGCACCCGGCGTAGGGCGTGGGGCCGTGCCTGCAGGGTGGCCTGGGTGCTGCCACGGCGCTCGACCCGGGCACCGCTGTCCTGGTAGTCGAACACCAGGCTGTCGAGGAAGGCATCCAGGTTGACCTTGCACGGCGCCTCGGTGCCGCTGTCCATGCTGCGGGCGTAGGCCACGCCTTCACGCACCAGATGCTCCATGGCGTCGAGGTCATGCCACAGCTTGTCTTTTTCCAGCCCGTCGTCCATCTGCTCGACCCGCAGTTTCATGCGGGTGATCGGGGTTTGCAGGTCGTGGGAGATCGCTGCAAGCAGTTGCATGCGTTCCTTGAGGTAGGCCGCGATTCGCGCCTGCAGGGCATTGAAGGCGACGGCGGCATAGCGCACCTCGCGCGGGCCGCTTTCGTCCAGCAGCGGGCCGGGGTGGTTCGGGTCGAGATTGTCCACCGCCTGCACCAGGCGGGTCAGCGGGCCGATGGCCAGGCGTACCGCCAGCCAGGTGCAGAGCAGCAGCACCAGCAGCTGGATCAGCAGCACCACTGGCAGCCAGGTGGCCACCGGCACCGGTGCCGGGGTCACGTCGATGGTCAATGGCGCGCCGTCGGCCAGGCGCAGGTGGGCCTGGAAGTGCGCGTTGGGGCCGGGGATCTCGAGGAAGGTCAACTGATAGCGATCACCGATGGCCTTGACGATCGACTCGGCGGCCATGGGCGCTTCGGCACTGGGCATGGCCTCGCCAGGCAGCCCGCCGTCGAGGCGGTAGCGGTAGGTGCGCCGCTCCAGGCGCGGCAGCCAGGCCGGGCGCTCGGCGGCGGGCAGGCGGTCGAGGATGGCCACCGAGGTGGACACGTCCAGCTCCAGGTTGCTGAGCATCATCGAGCGGCTGCTGACGTAGCGCTCATACGCCTGCAGACTGAACGACAGGCCGTAGGCCAGCACCAGCCCGGTGAAGAAGATCAGTGCCAGGCGCGAGGCGAGGGTACGCGGCCATTTCATGCCGGAGACTCCAGCAGTTGCACTGGCAGCGAGAACACATAGCCCTCGCTGCGCACGGTCTTGATGCAGGTGGGCTCGCGGGCGTCGTCGCCCAGGCGCTGGCGCAGGCGGCTGACCAGCAAATCGATGGAGCGGTCGAAGATGTCGGCCTCGCGGCCTTGAGTGAGGTTGAGCAGTTGTTCGCGGCTGAGCACCCGTTGCGGGTGGTCGAGAAATACCCGCAGCAGCCGGTATTCGGCGCCGGACAACGCCACCAGCGTGCCTTCGGCGTCCAGCAGGTGGCGCGAGGTTGTGTCCAGGCGCCATGGGCCGAAGGCGATCAGCCGGCTGCTTTCGCTGATGGTCAGGTTGGGCGGCAGCATGCGCGTGCGGCGCAGCACGGCGTTGATCCGTGCCAGCAGCTCGCGGGCGGAGAAGGGCTTGGTCAGGTAGTCGTCGGCGCCCATCTCCAGGCCGATGATGCGGTCGGTTTCATCGTTGCGCGCGGTCAGCATCAGCACCGGCGTGTTGCGGTGCTTGCCGGCACGCAGTTCGCGGCACAGCAGCAGGCCGTCGTCCCCGGGCATCATGATGTCGAGGACGATCAGGTCGACGGCGTTGTTCTCGAGGAAGGCGCGCATCTGCCGGCCATCGGCGACGATGCTGGTGCGCAGGCCGTTCTTCTTCAGGTAGTTGCCGACCAGTTCGCGGATCTCGCGGTCGTCGTCAACGACCAGGATGTGATCGACGTGTTCCATCTGGGGGTGTCCTTGTCTTGGGTGTGGGCGCAGTGTACCGAGCGCGTTCGGCCTTGCCTGCGGCGGTTTGTATTGCAGTGTATCTGGCGCGGCTGCAGATACAGGCGCAAGCACTTCAGTGCCTGGGCGGACACAAGCGCGATACCTGGCGGCGCTGAAATGGCTCTCGACCGGGGAGCAACACCTCCCCACCCAAGAAGCCGCACCAGGAGAGATGCCATGACCGTCAAGACTTTTACCAGCGCCGCCCTGTTCGCCATCCTTGGCCTGGGAGCCATCACCGCCCAGGCCAGCAGCACCTCGATGAACGACAGCAGCGTGATGCAGTATCGCTACGGGGACCATCTGGACATCAAGAAAGTCCTGTCGGTAAAAGATGACCAGCGCAGCGGCTGTGGCCTGGTCAACACCCGCATGGACTACATCGATTCCCACGGCAAACCGCAAAGCGTTGAATACCGTACCTACGCCACCAGCAGCTGCCATGACAACTGATCCGCGCGGTAAAGGGAGCAAAGGTCGCCTGCTCAAGGCTGGCGGCGTGGCCCTGGCCCTTGTCGGGCTGGGGCTGGCCGGCCACCTGCTGGCACGCGACGACTACGGCCCCATGCCGTCGCTGGCCGGTGCCGAACAGTGGCTCAACTCACCACCGCTGGGGGGACAACAGCTCAAGGGCAAGGTGGTGCTGGTGGATTTCTGGACCTACGACTGCATCAACTGCCGGCGCAGCCTGCCCCATGTCAACGACTGGGCGCGGCGCTATGCCGACCAGGGGCTGGTGGTGGTCGGGGTGCACACGCCGGAGTACGACTACGAGCACGATGTCGCCAGCCTGCGCGAGCAGGTCAAGCGCTTGGGTATCGGCTATCCGGTGGCGGTGGACAACGACTATCGGATCTGGAATGCCTGGGGTAACCAGTTCTGGCCGGCGCACTACTTTGTCGATCGCAAGGGGCAAGTGCGCCATGTGCATTTCGGTGAAGGCGACTACGACGGGCAGGAGCGGGTCATCAAGCAGCTGCTCGATGAGCGCAGCTAGTGGGTTACTCGCCCAAACGCTGTTCGCGTGACGGCGGGTACCCAAAATACGCCGCATAGCACTTGCTGAAGTGCGACACCGAGACAAAACCGCAGGCCACTGCCACTTCCATCACCGAAAGGTCGGAATATTGCAGCAAGCGCCGGCTCTTGGTGATGCGCAGCTCCATGTAGTAGCGCCGTGGCGAGGTACCGAGCTGGGCCTGGAACAGCCGGTCGATCTGCCGCCGCGAGCGCCCGGAGTAGGCGGCGAGCTGGTCGAGGCTCAGGGTTTCCTCGAGGTTGTTTTCCATCAGCTCGACGATGGTGCGCAGGTGCAGGCTCATGGACTTCTTCGCCCCGGGGCCGACCTGGCGATAGCGCGCGCCGGAGAACGACAGGATCTCTTCCACGCCCTCGGCCAGGGCATCGCCGTACAGCCGGCGGACCAGGCCGAGCATCAGTTCCATGGCGCCGTTGGGGCTGGCGGCGGTGAGGCGGTCACGGTCGAGGGTGAAGCTGGCCGGGGTGATGCGGGTTTGCGGGCTGCATTCGCTGAGGCTGGCGCGCTGCTCGGGGTGGACGCTGCAACCGTAGTCATCGAGCACCCCGGCGCGGCCGAGGAACCAGGCACCGTTCCACAGCCCGCCCAGGGTCATGCCGTGGGCGGCGCAGTCGCCGAGCAGGCGGTCGAGGGTCGGGTATTTGAGCGGGGTGCGCAGGCCGCCGCAGATCACCAGCAGGTCGAGGTCGTGCAGGTCGGTCGGCTCCAGCGGGTTGGCCACCAGTTCCAGGCCCAGGTCGCTGAGCACCCGGTCACCGCCGGCCAGTGACAGGGGGGTGAAGGCAAAACTGTCGGCGCGCAGCAGGTTGGCGGTGACCAGCACGTCCATGGCCACGGTGAAGCTGGCCATGGAGAAGTGTTCGAGCAGGACGAAGTCGACCCGGTAGGGGCGTTGGGCGCTGCCTTCGCTGGTCTTGAGCCGCAGCATGTTGCTGGTGCTGGTTTTCTTGCTGAACTGGCGTGGCGTGGGCACTGCGGACTCCGTTTCCTGGCTGGCGGCAGTGAGTGTGCGGGGTGTGGCGGGTAAAGACAACGGGGGGCGCCGGGTGTGTGTCTTGGAAGGGTGGTTGGGCGGCCAGGTGTAAGGCGACAAGTTTGCAGCGCCTATGAGATCGAGCGCCGCCCGCGCGGCGCTTCGCGGGTAAACCCGCTCCCACAGTTTGTTTCGGGCCAGTCTCTCCTGTGCCATCACCTGGTCCGCCTTGTTGGTACGACGCTGTTTTGGCGTGGTCGCTAATGCTGCTTCACATGACTCAAGACATGCACCAAGGCGGGCAGCGGTACTTTCACAGGAATAATTGGCCCGAAACAGATGTGGGAGCGGGTTTACCCGCGAAGCGCCGCGCGGGCGGCGCTCGATCTGATAGGCGCTGCAAATCTCCCGCCGGGCACCCCGCAGCCCTCATCGCACCGTGGACAAATTCCGGTCGCGCCTGTGCTTGACCTCAACCAAACCTGAGGTCTGATACTCGCCCGCTCTGACCAACGATGGAGCGTGCCCATGACCCAACCAAGCGCTTTTACCCTGTCCAACCCCGAAGGCCTCTACGACCCCAGCGGCAACGCCTATTCCCATGTCGCCGAAGTCCGCGCCGGCAGTCGCCTGCTGTATGTGGCCGGGCAGGGCGGCGAGGGTCTGGATGGCGTGCTGTCACCACAGTTCGAGGCGCAAGTGCGTCAGGCGCTGATCAACCTGAAGATCGCCCTGGCGTCCAAAGGCGCCAGCCTGCAGGACGTGGTCAAGCTCACCCTGCTGGTGGTGGACCACAGTGAAACCCGGCTGCAGCAGTGGGTGGCCGCCGCTACCCGCGCCTGGGATGGCAGCATGACCCCGACCTGCACCTTGATCCCGGTGCCGCGGCTGGCGCTGGACGGCATGCTGGTGGAAATCGATGCGGTGGCGGCGCTGAGTTAGTAACTCACTGGCCTCATCGCCGGCAAGCCGGCTCCCAATCAATCGCGCCATCCTCAAGGCCGGCGCTGTACCTGTGGGAGCCGGCTTGCCGGCGATGAGGCCGGCGCGAGCGACACAAGAAAGTTGCTGCCACAGGGTGCTGCGCAGTCGCCCGCTTGGCGCTAGACTCGCGCTTCCCCTCTGCCCGAGCGCCCTTGATGCCCACCCCCATCGAACTGCTCCAGACCGGCCCCGAACAGGCCGATCTGGTACGCAACCTCTACCAGTTCTATGCCTACGAATCGTCCGACTGGGAACAGGAGGATGTCGAGGTGGACGGGCGCTTCTATCTCCACGAGCCGCACTTCGAGCGCTACTGGCAGTCCCCCGACTGGGCTGCCCACCTGGTGCTGGTGGATGGCTTCATCGCCGGCTTCGTGCTGGTCGAACGCAGCGAACTGCCGGGCATCGATGCCCTGGAGCTGGCCGACCTGTTCATCCTCAAGCGCTATCGGCGCCAGGGCGTCGGCCGAGCCGTGGCCCTGCAGTTGCTGAGCGACGGTCGGGGCGACTGGCTGCTGCGTTGCTATGCCGGGGATGCCCCGGCCATGAGCTTCTGCCAGGCCGTGCTGGCCGACCTGCCGCGCCCGGTACGCGAGATTGCGCTGGACGATGAACCGCAGCTGCGCAATTTTCTGGTCACGCCGTACCGCCATTGAATGCACGGGATTTTTTTGTGACGCACTTCACAAAAACCGTTCGTCTGGCGGCATAATGCCAGTAATTCGTATTTTCGGACTGGTCTGACGCGAAGTCCGGAAGCTTCCTTGCTCAGGTAAATCCCATGCCGCTAGCTGCAAGCCCAGACACCCTGTCCCGCCTGTTGATCCAGAGCGTGGTCGACTACGCCATCTACCTGCTGACCCCCGAGGGTGTCGTCGCCAGCTGGAACCCGGGGGCGCAGCGGGCCAAGGGCTACCGCGCCGAGGAAATCGTCGGCCAGCATTTCTCGGTGTTCTACACCGACGCCGACCGCGATGCCGGCTTGCCGGCCTTGAGCCTGGCCACCGCCTTGGAAGCCGGGCGCTTCCAGGCAGACGGCCTGCGCCAGCGCAAGGACGGTTCGCACTTCTGGACCAGTGTGGTGATCGAGCCGATCGTCGACGAAGGCAGCGGCCAGCTGATCGGCTTTGCCAAGATCACCCGCGATATGTCCGAACGCCGCCAGCAGGAGCTGGAACTGCTCAAGGCCAAGGAACTGGCCGAGCAATACAGCCAGGAGATGACCAGCCTGTCGCAGTTCCTCGACTCGGTGATCGGCAATATTCCGGCCAGCGTCATCGTGCAGGACCTGGCCAGCGAGCAGATCCTGCTGGCCAACCCCCAGGCCGAGCGCCTGTTCGGTGGCCAGGGCGTCAGCCTGGTCGGCCAGTTGCCCGGGCAGGGCCTGGCCCCGGAGGCGGCGGAGTACCTGGAACAGCAACTGGCCCGCGGCGCGCGCAGCAGCAAGGGCTATGTCGCCGAAACCCGCGTCGACACCGCCAGCGGCCCGCGCACCCTGCGCAGCCGCACCCTGCGTTGCGAGGGCCGCGCCGGGCAGGGCGACTACGTGCTGTACGTGGCCGAGGATGCCACCGAGGAATTGGCCGCCCACGCCCAGATTCACCACATGGCCCACCATGACGCGCTGACCGGGCTGCCCAACCGCACGCTGTTCCATGAACGGCTCAAGCAGGCCCTGCTGCGCGGCGAGGACAGCGGCAAGCTGACCGCCACCCTGTGCCTGGACCTGGACAACTTCAAGAACATCAACGACACCCTCGGCCACGCCTTCGGCGACAAGTTGCTGCGCGCCCTCGGCAAGCGCCTGCGCCGCGAGCTGCGCGAGCACGACACCCTGGCGCGCCTGGGCGGTGACGAGTTTGCCGTGGTGCTGGTCGGGCTGGATAACCGCGAGGCCGCGCGCAACACCGCGCAGCGCCTGATCGATGCAATCAGCCCGCCGTTCCATATCGAGGGCCACCAATTCAGCGTGGGGGTGAGCATCGGGGTGGCGATCGCGCCCGACGATCACGACAACGCCGAACAACTGCTCGGTTACGCCGACATGGCCCTGTACGAGGCCAAGCGCAACGGCCGCAACCGTTTCGAGAGCTTCCACGTTGAACTGGACGTGGCGGCCCGCCAGCGCCGCCTGGTGGAGACCGACCTGCGCACGGCCCTGCACCTGGGCCAGCTGCAACTGCACTACCAGGCCGTGGTCGACCAGCAGAGCAACAGCGTCACCGGCTACGAGGCGCTGCTGCGCTGGGAGCACCCGGTGCGCGGCATGATCATGCCCATGGACTTCATTCCGATTGCCGAAGAAACCGGGCTGATCCATGAGCTCGGGGTTCGCGCGCTCAACCTGGCCTGCCAGGAAGCGGCAAGCTGGGGCACCGAGCAGACCGTGTCGGTCAACCTGTCGCCGGTGCAGTTCAAGAACGCCAACCTGGTCCACACCGTGGCCCTGGCCCTGGCTGATTCGGGGCTGCCGGCCACACGCCTGGAACTGGAAATCACCGAATCGGTGCTGCTGGGCAACAGCGAGGAAAACGTGCGCACCCTGAGGGCGCTGAAGGACCTGGGGGTGTCGATCTCCCTGGACGACTTCGGCACCGGCTACTCGTCGCTGGGTTACCTGCGTTCGTTCCCGTTCGACCGGATCAAGATCGACAAGTCGTTCGTCCACGACATGTGCGACAGCCGCGAGGCGATGTCGATCATCCGCGCCATCACCGAGCTGTCCAACAGCCTGATGATCAAGACCACGGCCGAAGGGGTGGAGTCGGAAGAGCAGATGCAGCGGCTGATGGCCGAGGGCTGCTCGCACTTCCAGGGCTACCTGTACGGGCGCCCGGCGCCGGCCAGCGAGCGCCTCAAACAGCTCACGCCGGCCGGTCAGTAAGCGGCGCGGGCATGCCCCGCGCCAACCGGCTCAGTGCAGGATCTGCTTGAGGAACGCCTGCGCCCGGGCCGTGCGTGGCTGGCCAAAGAACACCTCGGGCGGGCTGTCCTCGATGATCTGCCCGCCTTCCAGGAACAGCACGCGCTCGGCCACCTGGCGGGCGAAGCCCATTTCGTGGGTGACGCAGAGCATGGTCATGCCGGTGCCGGCCAGCTGCACCAGCACGTCCAGCACCTCGGCGACCATCTCCGGGTCGAGCGCCGAGGTGGGTTCGTCGAACAGCATGATCCGCGGCTTCATGCACAGTGCCCGGGCGATGGCCACGCGCTGTTGCTGGCCGCCGGAAAGCTGGCTGGGGTACTTGTGCGCCTGGTTCTCGATGCCGACCTTGGCCAGGTACATGCGAGCCCGTTCCTCGGCATCCTTGCGCGACAGGCCGCGCACGCTGGTGGGGGCCAGCAGGCAGTTGTCGAGCACGCTCATGTGCGGGAACAAGTTGAAGTGCTGGAACACCATGCCGATTTCGCTGCGGATCTGGGTGGCCTTGCGGTCGGTGCCAGCCACGTCGATGCCGGCCACCTGGATGCTGCCCTGCTGGGCGATCTCCAGGCGGTTGATGCAGCGGATCAGCGTCGACTTACCCGAGCCCGAAGGGCCGCACAGCACGATGCGCTCGCCCTCGCGCACCGACAGGTCGATATCGTGCAGCACGTGAAACGCGCCGTAGTGCTTGTTCAGGCCCTCGATGCGGATCAGCTCCGGGCGCAGGTCGGGCGTGGGTTGCGGGGTGGCAAGGCTGGCAAGACTGGAAGGTGCGGACATCGTTGTTGTTCTCCCGCTCAAGGTTCAGTCGAAGCGTGCGGCGCTGTAGGGCGCAGGGTCGGTGAAAGGGCGCTCGCCGGTCATCAGTTCGGCCAGCAGACGGCCGCTGACCGGGCCCAGGGTGAGGCCATGGTGGGCGTGGCCGAAGTTGAACCACAGGCCCTGGTGCCGCGGTGCCGGGCCGATCACCGGGCGCATGTCCGGCAGGCATGGGCGGCGGCCCAGCCAGGGTTTGTCGTCCAGCCGTTCACCCAGGGCCGGGAACAATTTGCGCGCCAGGGCTTCGCAGCGGCGCAGCTGGATTTCGTTGCCAGGCGCATCGCTGGCGGCGAACTCGATGCCGGTGGTCAGGCGCACGCCCCGGGCCATCGGCGCCAGTACGTAGCCGCCCTGGGTGTCGCACACCGAGTGCTGCAGTGGAGCGCCGTCGCGGGTGCTGTAGTGCATGTGGTAGCCGCGCTTGATCCCCAGCGGGAAGTGGTAGCCCAGACGCTCAAAGAGCTCGCCCGACTGCGGGCCGAGGCAGGCCACGACTTCGTCTGCAATCACCGCGCCGCGCTGGGTGTCGACCTGCCAGCCGCCCTCGGTGCGTTGCAGGGTGCGGGCGTCGCCGTGGAGGAACTGGCCGCCACGCTGGACGAACAGTGCGGCATAGCCACGGGTAAGGCCGCCGGGGTTGCTCACGGTCTTCGGGTCGAGCCAGTGGATGCCGCCGACCACGCCGCCGTCAAGCCCCTGCTCGCGGGCTTGCAGTTGCCCACGGTCGAGGAACTCGTATTTCAGGCCATAACGCGCCAGGCCCAGCACATCCTGCTTGGCCTGCTCGAACAGCGCGCTGTCGCGGTACACCTCGATCCAGCCCTTGGCCTGCACCAGGCCTTGCAGCCCGGCGGCCTCGATCAGGGCGTCGTGTTCCTCGACGCAGCGTTGCACCAGCGGCAACATGTCCGCCGCGGCTTCGGCCACGCGGTTCGGCGCCGATTGCTGCCAGTAGCGCAGCAGCCAGGGCGCGGCCTTGGGCAGGTGCAGCAGGCTGTAGCGCACGTCGGGCTGGCGATTGAGGCCGTAGCGCAGCAGTGCGCCGAACTGCCGGGGGAAGGCATAGGGGATCACGCTGGAGCGCTCGATCAGCCCGGCGTTGCCGTGGCTGGTGCCGCTGCCCGGCTCGTCGCGGTCGACGAGGATCACCTGGCGGCCGCGCGCCTGCAGGTGCAGTGCGGTGCTGACGCCGACGATACCGGCGCCCAGAACGATGGTTTGGCAATGCATGGAACGTTTCCTTCAATCAGTTCAGGTGGCGGCCCAGGCGGGCCTCCAGGTGTTTCAGGGTGCGCCGGACGATCTCGACGATCAGCAGGTAGAGCACCGCCGCCCACAGGTAGATCTGGAAGTCGAAGCTGCGCGAGAAGGCCAGCTTGGTCACCCCCATCAGGTCGTAGATGGTCACCAGCGAGGCGATGGCGCTGGCCTTGATCATCATGATCAGCTCGTTGCCCAGCGGGCCGATGGCCACCAGCAGCGATTGCGGCAGGATCACCTTGAAGAAGGTGGTCGAGCGCTTGAGGTTGAGCGCCTTGGCCGCCTCGTACTGCCCGGGCGCAATGGCCAGCAGGCTGGCGCGGAAGATCTCTGCCTGGTAGGCCGCCGTGTTCAGGGTGAAGGCGAGCAGGGCGCAGTACCATGCCTCGCGGAAGAACCACCACAGCCCGACGTCCTGCCAGAAGCCCTTGAGCGAGCCCAGCCCGTAGTACAGCAGGAACAGTTGGGCCAGCAGTGGCGAGCCGCGGAAGAAGTACACATAGCCGGCGGCCAGGCGCTGCAGCACGAGGCTGCGCGACATCCGCGCCAGGGCCAGCAGCATGCCCAGCAGCGCGCCCAGGGTGAACGAGATGGCCACCAGCTTGGCGGTGACCAGCAGGCCGTCGACGAAGCGCGGGCCATAGCGCTCCAGCAGGTCCGGGTCGAGCACGTAGGCCAGCAGTTGTTCGAGGCTCATGTGCGGGCTCCTTGCAGGTGGCGGTTGCTGCGCTTTTCAAGCACGGCGAAGACCCGGCCCGAGACTGCCGAGAACAGGAGGTAGGCCAGGCAGGCCACGCCGTAGAAGAACATCGGCTCCTTGGTCACGCTGACCGCCAGGTTGGTCTGGCGCATCAGGTCGATCAGCGAGATGGTCGACACCAGCGAGGTGTCCTTGAGCAGGCTCAGCCAGTTGTTCGAAAGCCCCGGCAGGGCGATGCGCGTGAGCTGCGGCAGCACCACCTTGAAGAACCCGGTGCGCTTGCTCAGGCCCAGGGCCGAGCAGGCCTCCAGCTGGCCCTTGGGCAGGGTCTTGAAGGCCATCAGCCAGATTTCGCTGGAAAACGCGGCGAACACCAGGCTGAAGGCGACCATGGCGGCGAGGAAGGTGTTGATCAGCACCTCGCCCGGGTAGCCCAGGGCGGCGAGGATCTTCTGCGCGGCGATCTGGCAGCCGTAGTAGATGATCAGCAGGGTGAGCAGTTCGGGCAGGCCGCGGAACACCGTGGAAAACGTGGTGGCCCAGGCCCGTGGCAGGCGTTTGCGCGAACGCGCGGCCAGGGCCACGAGCAGCCCCAGCGGCAGGCCGACGGGCAGGCAGGCCAGGGCCAGCGACACGGTCACCAGGGCGCCGGCCAGCAGCGCCTGGCCCCAGCCGCCGCTGGCGAAGGACAGTAGAGACAGTTGATCGAGCATGGGTGGAGTCCCCAGTTCGGTTGGGTTTGGCTTGCGGGGCACCTTCGACTGTGGAGTTGCTCCGGCTGGCCCTATCGCTGGCAAGCCAGCTCCCACAGAGTGTGTGCTTATCCCTGTGGGAGCTGGCTTGCCAGCGATAGGGCCGGGGCAGTCAGCAGATGAATGAGCCGCCCCAAGCTGCTCTCAACGGCACATCAGTTATAGATATCGAAGGCAAAATACTTGCTGGCGATCTTCTGGTACGTGCCATTGGCCACGATCGCCGCCAGCGCCGTGTTCAACCGCGTGCGCAGCGCTTCGTCGTCCTTGCGCACGGCAATCGCCGCATCGGCCTTGGTGTCCTTGACGTCGCCGAGGATCTTGCAGCAGTCCTGGCCGTTCTTGTTCAGCCACTCGTGCAGCGGGAACTTGTCGGCGATCACCCCGTCCAGGCGCCCGGCGGCCAGGTCGGCATTGGCTTCGTCCATGGTCGGGTACAGCTTCACGTCGGCGCCGGCCTTGCCGTACACGTCTTCGGCGTAGATCGCCTGGGTGGAGGAGGACTGGGCGCCGACGGTGTAGCCGACGAAGTCGGTCTGCGCGTCGGTGATCTTGCTGTCCTTGGCCACGGCCACGGTCAGTGGGGTGCGGTAGTAGTGGTCGGTGAAGGCGATCTTCTTGCGCCGTTCCTCGGTGTCGATCATCGACGCCACCACGGCGTCATACTTGCGTGCCATCAGGGCCGGGATGATGCCTTCCCAGTCCTGCGCCACCAGGGTGCACTCGACCTTCATCTGCTCGCACAGGGCGTGGGTGATGTCGATATCGAAGCCATGCAGCTTGTTATCGGCATCGACATAGTTGAAGGGCGGGTAGGCGCCTTCGGTGGCAAAGCGCAGGGTTTCGGCGCTGGCGGCACCCGCCAGCAGCAGGGCGCACGCACCCACCACAGCCATGGATCTTTTCATCTCGCACCTCTGTACCAACACTCTTGCTATTGTTGTTTGCCCGCCGGCCACGAGGTGTAGCCGACGAACTCGTTATGTAGAGCGGCAGTTGCTTCCAAGCGTTTTTCAACATCCGGCCCGAGCTTCTTGCAGACCTCGTTGACCATCAGGTGCACCCACGACAGCATCGCCGCCGTGGAGTCCCAGAACAGATTGAATTCGGTGGGGATGCGGAACACCTCGTCGGCGTTGGCATCGGCCCAGTCACAGAAGGTGTCGGTGACCAGCGTCACCGGGATGCCCAGGGCGCGCGCCTTCTGGCACAGCTGCAGGGCGTGGCGCGAGTAGCGGCGGGCTTCGAACACCACCAGGGTGAGGTCCTCGGGCTTGCCCAGCAGCACCTCGCCGAAGTGCCCGGCGCTGCCATCCACGCAGTGCACGCCATTGCGCAGGTACTGCAGCAGGTGAGTCATGCACAGGGCGATGCCGCGCTCGGTCTGGAAACCGGCGATGAACACCTGGGGTTTGTCGGCCAGGCGGCGGGCCACCTGGCGCCAGGCCTCGCTGCGGCTGTGTTCGTGCACACGCACCAGGGCGGCCATTTCCAGCTCCAGGCTGCCGGCGTGTTCGCGGTCGTCTTCGGGTTGCTGGCGAAACTCCTGCAGGCGGTCACCGACCAGCCAGGGGCCATCACCGAGGTCGTTCTGCAAATCCTGCTTGAGCGCCTTGAGGTGGGCGTAGCCCAGTGCGCGGCAGAAGCGGCCGACACTCGATTCGCTGACGTCCAGCTTGGCGGCGATGCTCGCCGACGTCTGGAACGGCAGCTCGTGCAGGTTGGCGAGCATGTAGCTGGCGATCTTGCGGCCAGAGGCGGCAGCGCTGTCGAGGCTGCTTTCCAGGCGTTGCTTGATCGATTGGCTCATGAAGCGCTCCGGCTGATTTCTGGCGTGGAGAAGAAAATGGCTGTTTTCTGTCATCAAGTCAATATTTGACAGATAGCTGTCATTCACGGGAAAGTCAGGGCGTTGCGCTGTAGCCATTCCAATACCAAGAAAGGAGCTTCAGATGTCCGCACCGTCCACCAGCCCTGCCGTGCGCGTGCCCTTTGCCGAGCTGCAGGCGCTGCTGCAAGCGATCCTCCAACGCCATGGCTGCAGCGCAGCGGTGGCCGCCGTGCTTGCCCATAACTGCGCCAGCGCCCAGCGCGATGGCGCCCACAGTCATGGCGTGTTCCGTATTCCCGGTTACGTCTCGACCCTGGCCAGCGGCTGGGTCGATGGCACGGCCGTGCCGCAGGTGACCGACGTGGCGTCGGGCTATGTGCGGGTCGATGCCGGTGGCGGTTTTGCCCAACCGGCCCTGGCGGCGGCGCGTGCGCTGCTGGTGGAGAAGGCCCGCAGCGCCGGTATCGCCGTGCTGGCGATCCACAATTCGCACCATTTCGCGGCCCTGTGGCCAGATGTCGAGCCGTTCGCCGATGAAGGCCTGGTGGCCCTGAGCGTGGTCAACAGCATGACCTGCGTGGTGCCCCACGGTGCGCGCAAGCCGTTGTTCGGCACCAACCCCATCGCCTTTGCCGCGCCGTGCGCCGGGCACGATCCGATCGTGTTCGACATGGCCACCAGCGCCATGGCCCACGGTGACGTGCAGATTGCCGCCCGTGCCGGCCAGCAATTGCCTGAAGGCATGGGTGTGGATGCCGGCGGGCAGCCCACCACCGATCCGAGGGCGATTCTTGAAGGCGGTGCGCTGCTGCCGTTCGGCGGGCACAAGGGTTCGGCGCTGTCGATGATGGTCGAGTTGCTGGCAGCGGCGCTGACTGGTGGCCACTTCTCCTGGGAGTTCGACTGGTCCGGGCACCCGGGGGCGAAGACGCCGTGGACCGGGCAACTGATCATCGTGATCGACCCGAGCAAGGCCGAGGGCGAGCGCTTTGCCCAGCGCAGCCGTGAATTGGTGGAACAGATGCAGGCGGTGGGGCTGTCGCGCATGCCGGGGGAGCGTCGCTATCGCGAGCGGGAAGTGGCCGGGCGCGAAGGGGTGGCGTTGACCGAGCAGGAGTTGGCCGGTTTGAAGGAACTGGCTGGCTGAACCGGAATTTCTCAAGCTGACGCGATCCCTGTGGGAGCGGGCTTGCCCGCGATCACGGGCGTAGCCCGTGCCATGCATCGCGGTGTCATCTTCGCGGGTAAACCCGCTCCCACAGGGGCCAGTGTGTGCAACGGCGCATCCACCCCCTTGCACATCAGTGATGTTCCTGACGCCTGTCTGCGGGTATCCTCGCTGCAGCCTTTTCTGAACTGTCCTGATTTCCAAGGAGCTGCACGCTGTGTTCAAACATGTCGATGCCTATGCCGGCGACCCGATTCTCTCGCTGATGGAAACCTTCAAGGCCGACCCGCGCGCCGACAAGGTCAACCTGAGTATCGGCCTGTACTACGACGAAGCCGGCGTGGTGCCGCAGCTGGCGGCGGTGGCTGAAGTCGAGAAGCGCCTGGCCGGCCAGCCTCACGAAGCCTCCCTTTACCTGCCGATGGAAGGCCTGGCCGCCTATCGCCAGGCGATCCAGGCGCTGCTGTTCGGCAGCGATCACCCGGCCGTGACCGATGGCCGTGTGGCCACCGTGCAGACCGTGGGCGGTTCCGGTGCGCTGAAGGTCGGCGCCGACTTCCTCAAGCGCTACTTCCCAGGCTCGGAAGTCTGGGTCAGCAACCCGACCTGGGACAACCACCGGGCGATCTTCGAAGGCGCGGGCTTCAAGGTGCATACCTACCCATACTTCGACAACGCCACCCGTGGCGTCGACTTCGCCGGCATGCTGGCGACCCTGCAGACCCTGCCGGCGAACAGCATCGTCTTGCTGCACCCGTGCTGCCACAACCCCACCGGCGTAGATCTGGACCAGAGCCAGTGGCAGCAAGTGGTCGAAGTGGTCAAGGCACGTCAGCTCATCCCGTTCCTCGACATCGCCTACCAAGGCTTCGGCGAAGGCCTGGTCGAGGATGCCTACGCCATCCGCGAAATGGCCCGTGCCGGCGTGCCGTGCCTGGTCAGCAACTCGTTCTCGAAGATCTTCTCGCTGTACGGCGAGCGGGTAGGGGGCCTGTCGGTGGTCTGTGACGACGCCGCCACCGCGGTCAGCGTGCTCGGCCAGCTCAAGGCCACCGTGCGCCGCAACTACTCCAGCCCGCCCGCGTTCGGTGCCCAGCTGGTAGCCGGCGTGCTCGGCGATGCCGCGCTCAATGCCCAGTGGGCGGCGGAAGTTGAAGTGATGCGCAAGCGCATCCTCGACATGCGCCAGGGCCTGGTCGACCTGCTCGGCGAGCTGCTGCCGGGCCAGGATTTCCAGTTCTTCCTGCGCCAGCGCGGCATGTTCAGCTACACCGGTTTCAGCGTCGAGCAGGTGCGTCGCCTGCGTGACGAGTTCGGTGTGTACCTGATCGACAGCGGCCGGGTGTGCATGTCCGGGCTGCGTCCGGCCAACCTGTGCCAGGTGGCCGAGGCGTTTGCCGCCGTGCAAAAGGGCTGAGTCACCACTGGCCGATCTGGCTTTATCGCGGGGCAAGCCCGCTCCCACGCCGACCTCTTGAATGCGGGTAGACGTGGGAGCGGGCTTGCCCCGCGATCTTTTGTGCAACCCAAAAATCAGATTTGTTGTACAGACAAGTGCAACCGTCCCTCGGACGGGGCTTCCCCAAGTGCAACCTTTGCATGCACAATCGCGCCCCTCTTCCCCGGTTGAGTTGGGCGAAACGTCTATTTCGCCATTCTCAGCCTGTTGCAGTCTTGCGAGTGGAGCTTCACCCGGAATGAATGAGCAGGCCCCAAGCGTTGAACAACGCTTTGCAGAATCGACCCCCGCCACCCTCGGCAGCTGGTCGCGTCACGACACCACCTGGATGCTGGGCCTGTTCGGCACAGCCATCGGCGCCGGAACCCTGTTCCTGCCGATCAACGCCGGCCTCGGCGGCTTCTGGCCGCTGCTGATCCTCGCGGCGCTGGCGTTCCCCATGACCTACTTCGCCCACCGCGGCCTGACCCGCTTCGTGCTGTCCGGGCGCAACGGCGGTGACATCACCCAGGTAGTGGAAGAGCACTTCGGCATCAAGGCCGGTGCGTTGATCACCGTGCTGTACTTCTTCGCCATCTTCCCGATCCTGCTGATCTACAGCGTGGCCCTGACCAACACCGTCAGCAGCTTCATGGAGCACCAACTGCACATCGCGCCGCCGCCGCGGGCGATCCTGTCGTTCGTGCTGATCCTCGGCCTGCTGGCCATCGTGCGCTGCGGCGAGCAGGCCACGGTCAAGGTCATGAGCCTGCTGGTCTACCCGTTCATCGTCGCCCTGGCGCTGCTGGCCCTGTACCTGGTGCCGCACTGGACCGGTGGCATCCTCGACACCGCCTCGCAAGTGCCGTCGGGCTCTGCCTTCCTGCACACCGTGTGGCTGGCCATTCCGGTGATGGTGTTCTCGTTCAACCACTCGCCGATCATCTCGGCCTTCGCCGTCGACCAGAAGCGCCGCTACGGTGAACATGCCGACGAGCGCAGCGGCCAGATCCTGCGCCGCGCTCACCTGCTGATGGTGCTCATGGTGCTGTTCTTCGTGTTCAGCTGCGTGCTGACCCTGAGCAGCGCCCAGCTGGCCGAAGCCAAGGCGCAGAACCTGTCGATCCTGTCGTACCTGGCCAACCACTTCGACCAGCCGACCATCGCCTTTGCCGCGCCACTGATCGCGTTCATCGCCATCGCCAAGTCGTTCCTGGGCCACTACATCGGTGCCAGCGAAGGCCTCAAGGGCATGATCGTCAAGACCGGCCTGCGCCCGGGCGCCAAGGCCCTGGACCGCATGGTCGCGGCGCTGATGCTGGTGGTGTGCTGGATCGTCGCCACCCTCAACCCGAGCATCCTCGGCATGATCGAGTCCCTCGGTGGTCCGATCATCGCCGTGCTGCTGTTCCTGATGCCGATGTACGCCATCCGTCGCGTGCCGTCGATGCGCAAGTACAGCGGCGCGCTGTCGAACCTGTTCGTGGTGGTGATCGGCCTGGTGGCCCTGACCTCGGTGGTGTATGGCCTGATCGGCTGAAACGACCACTTGCAATAAGAAATGTCCGGGTTGGTTGTCGCCACCCGGACATTTTTTTGTTCACAGGAATTTTCTGAGAATGGAACAATTTCATGTTTGCTTATAGGCACTTGCGCGGCTTCATGCTTAACTCAGGGTCCTTTTCAAACCCCGTATAAGGATTTCTGCCATGGCTCAAGTGACTCTCAAAGGCAACCCGGTTCAGGTCAAAGGCGAACTGCCCAAAGCCGGCGCCGCCGCTCCAGCCTTCTCCCTGGTCGCAGGCGACCTGTCCGACAAGTCGCTCAAGGACTTCGCCGGCAAGCGCAAGGTGCTGAACATCTTCCCAAGCGTCGATACCCCGACCTGCGCTACCTCGGTGCGCAAGTTCAACGCCCAGGCCAATGACGTGGCCAACACCGTGGTGCTGTGCATCTCCGCCGACCTGCCGTTCGCCCAGGCACGCTTCTGCGGCGCCGAAGGCCTGGAAAACGTGCAGAATCTGTCCACCCTGCGTGGCGTCGAGTTCCTGGAGAACTACGGCGTGGCTATCGCCAGCGGCCCGCTGACCGGCCTGGCCGCACGTGCCGTGGTGGTGGTGGATGAGAACGACAAAGTGCTGCACGCCGAGCTGGTGGGCGAAATCGCCGACGAGCCGAACTACGAGGCGGCGCTGGCTGTTCTGAAGTAAGTGTCATTGGGGCTGCTGCGCAGCCCATCGCCGGCAAGCCGGCTCCCACAGGCGATCACCACCCTGTGGGAGCCGGCTTGCCGGCGAAAGGGCCGCAAAGCGCCCCCAACGGGTTACACCCGGTAAACGGCCTGGACAACGTTCCAGGCCGTTTTCATTTAAAGTGCACCCCCTGGCCAACGTCAGCCGAAGGTAAAGCACGGGTAAAGCTCCTTTGCTAATCCGATGCCAGTGCTTATCGTTCACGCTCTTCCCGCCGTCTTTCTCTGAACAAGGTTCGTTCGTCCCATGCAAGTGTCCAATTCCCGTTCCCCCCGTCGCTGGCTGTTCGGCCTGCTGATCCTGCTGCTGGTGGCCCTGCTGGCCTGGTGGCTGTGGCCCGCAGCGCCCGTCCACAAGGAAGCGACTGGCGGTGGCCGACCGGGCAAAGGCATGGGCATGGGTGGGCGCCCGGGCTTCGGCGCCTCTAGCGACCCGGTGCCGGTGCGTGTGGAGCCTGTGCGAGTCGGTGACTTCCCGCTGTACTACAAGGCTCTGGGTACCGTCACCGCGACCAACACCGTCAACGTGCGCAGCCGGGTGGCTGGCGAGCTGGTCAAGATCCACTTCCAGGAAGGCCAGCAGGTCAAGGCCGGCGACCTGCTCGCCGAGATCGACCCACGCCCGTACCGCATTGCCCTGCAGCAGGCCGAAGGCACCCTGGCGCAGAACCAGGCGCAATTGAAGAACGCCCAGGTCGACCTGGCCCGCTATAAAGGCCTGTACGCCGAAGACAGCATCGCCAAGCAGACCCTCGACACCGCCGAAGCCCAGGTGGCGCAGTTCCAGGGGCTGGTCAAGACCAACCAGGCCGCCGTCAACGACGCCCGCCTGAACCTCGATTTCACCCAGATCCGTGCACCGATCAACGGCCGCCTGGGCCTGCGTCAGCTGGACCTGGGCAACCTGGTCGCCGCCAACGACACCACCGCGCTGGTGGTGATCACCCAGACCGAGCCGATCAACGTCGCCTTCACCCTGCCGGAAACCGAACTGGACACCGTGCTTGCCCGCTACCGCAGCGGTGCCAGCCTGCCAGTCGAAGCCTGGGACCGTGGCGATCGCAAGCTACAGGCCACCGGCGTGCTGGGCAGCCTCGACAACCAGATCGACACCACCACCGGCACCCTGAAGTTCAAGGGCGCGTTCCAGAACAAGGACCACGCACTGTTCCCCAACCAGTTCGTCAACGTGCGCCTGCTGGCCGACACCCTCAAACAGGTGGTACTGGCCCCGGCCGCGGCGATCCAGTTCGGCAACGACGGCACCTTCGCCTATGTGGTCAACCAGGACAGCAAGGTCAATATCCGCAAGCTCAAGGTAGGGGCCAGCGATGGCCAGCACAGCGTGATCCTCGAAGGCCTGGCCGCCGGTGACCGCCTGGTGCTCGAAGGCACCGACCGCCTGCGTGAAGGCACCAAGGTCGATGTGGTCGAAGACAGCTCGCAAGTGCCAACCACCCCCGGCCAGCACCTGCAGGGCCAGGACGCCAAAGGCGCGGCCCAGACCGGTAAATCGAGCTCCAAGGCGGGCGCATGAACCTTTCCCGCCTGTTCATCCTGCGGCCGGTCGCCACCACGCTGAGCATGCTGGCCATCGTCCTGGCCGGCCTGATTGCCTACAAGATGCTGCCAGTGGCGGCCTTGCCCCAGGTCGACTACCCGACCATCCGGGTCATGACCCTGTACCCCGGCGCCAGCCCGCAGGTGATGACCAGTGCCGTCACCGCGCCGCTGGAGCGCCAGTTCGGGCAGATGCCGGGCCTGGAGCAGATGGCCTCGACCAGTTCCGGTGGCGCTTCGGTACTCACGCTGCGCTTCAACCTCGACATGAACATGGACGTTGCCGAGCAACAGGTGCAGGCCGCGATCAACGCCGCCAGCAACCTGCTGCCCAGCGACCTGCCGGCACCGCCGGTGTACAACAAGGTCAACCCGGCCGACACCCCGGTGCTGACCCTGGCGATTTCGTCGAAAACCATGCCGTTGCCCAAGCTCAACGATCTGGTCGACACCCGCGTGGCGCAGAAGATCGCCCAGATCAGCGGCGTGGGCATGGTCAGCATCGCCGGCGGCCAGCGCCAGGCCGTACGGATCAAGGTCAACGTCGATGCCCTGGCCGCCAACGGCCTGAACCTGGATGACGTGCGCACCCTGATCGGCGCGTCCAACGTCAACCAGCCCAAGGGCAACTTCGACGGCCCCACCCGGGTGTCGATGCTCGACGCCAACGACCAGCTGCGCTCGCCCGAGGAGTACGCCAACCTCATCCTCAAGTACACCAACGGTGCGCCGCTGCGCCTGAAGGACGTCGCCGAGATCGTCGATGGCGCCGAAAACGAACGCCTGGCGGCCTGGGCCAACCAGAACGAGGCGGTGCTGCTGAATATCCAGCGCCAGCCCGGTGCCAACGTCATCGAAGTGGTCGACCGGATCAAGGAACTGCTGCCGTCGATCACCGACAACCTGCCGGCGGGCCTGGACGTGATGGTGCTCACCGATCGCACCCAGACCATCCGCGCCGCCGTGCGCGACGTGCAGCACGAGCTCTTGTTTGCCATCGCCCTGGTGGTGATGGTCACTTTCCTGTTCCTGCGCCGGGTCAGCGCCACGATCATTCCCTCCATCGCCGTGCCGCTGTCGCTGATCGGCACCTTCGGGGTGATGTACCTGGCCGGCTTTTCGGTCAACAACCTCACGCTGATGGCCCTGACCATTGCCACCGGTTTCGTGGTGGACGACGCCATCGTCATGCTGGAGAACATCTCCCGGCATATCGAAGAGGGCGAGACACCCTTCCAGGCGGCGCTCAAGGGCGCCAAGCAGATCGGCTTCACCCTGATCTCGCTGACGTTTTCCTTGATCGCGGTATTGATCCCGTTGCTGTTCATGGCCGATGTGGTCGGGCGGTTGTTCCGCGAGTTCGCCATCACCCTGGCGGTGGCGATCCTGATTTCCCTGGTGGTATCGCTGACCCTGACGCCGATGATGTGCGCACGCCTGCTCAAGCGCGAGCCCAAGGAAGAAGAGCAGGGCCGCTTCTACCGTGCCAGCGGCGCCTGGATCGACTGGCTGATCAAGCACTACGCAAGCGCCTTGACCTGGGTACTCAAGCATCAGCCACTGACGCTGCTGGTGGCGGTGGCCACCCTGGCGCTGACCGTGGTGCTGTACCTGGCGGTGCCCAAAGGCTTCTTCCCGGCCCAGGACACCGGCGTGATCCAGGGTATCTCCGAAGCCCCGCAATCCACCTCGTTCGCCGCCATGAGCGAGCGCCAGCAGGCGCTGGCCGGCGTGATTCTCCAGGACCCGGCGGTGCAGAGCCTGTCCTCGTATATCGGCGTGGACGGCGACAACGCCACCCTCAACAGTGGCCGTCTGCTGATCAACCTCAAGCCCCACGGCGAGCGCGACGTGACCGCCAGCCAGGTGATCAACCGCCTGCAGCCACAGCTCGACCGGTTGGTAGGAATCCGCCTGTTCATGCAGCCGGTGCAGGACTTGAGCATCGAGGACCGGGTCAGCCGCACCCAGTACCAGTTCAGCCTCAGTTCACCCGACGCCGAGCTGCTCGCGCAGTGGAGCGGCAAGCTGGTCCAGGCCCTGCAGCAGCGCCCCGAATTGCAGGACGTGGCCAGCGACCTGCAGGACAAGGGCCTTCAGGTGTATCTGGTGATCGACCGCGACATGGCCAGCCGCCTGGGCATCAGCGTGTCGCAGATCACCAACGCGCTGTATGACGCCTTCGGCCAGCGGCAGATCTCGACCATCTACACCCAGGCCAGCCAGTACCGTGTGGTGCTGCAGTCGCAGACCGCTGCCAGCCTCGGCCCACAGGCCCTGGAGTCGATCCACGTCAAGGCCACCGACGGCGGCCAGGTGCGCCTGTCGGCGTTGGCGCGCATCGAACAGCGCCAGGCCCAGCTGGCCATCTCGCACATCGGCCAGTTCCCGGCAGTGATGATGTCGTTCAACCTCGGCCATGGCGCGTCCCTGGGCGAGGCGGTGCAGGTGATCGAACAGGTGCAACAGGAGATCGGCATGCCGATTGGCGTGCAGACCCGCTTCCAGGGTGCCGCCGAGGCGTTCCAGGCGTCGTTGTCGAGCACCTTGCTGCTGATCCTGGCTGCGGTGGTGACCATGTACATCGTGCTGGGCGTGCTCTACGAGAGCTATATCCACCCGGTGACCATCCTCTCGACGCTGCCCTCGGCGGCGGTTGGCGCCTTGCTGGCATTGCTGCTCAGCGGCAATGACCTGGGGATGATCGCGATCATCGGCATCATCCTGCTGATCGGCATCGTCAAGAAGAACGCGATCATGATGATCGACTTTGCCCTGGAGGCGGAGCGCCACCAGGGCATGAGCCCGCGTGATGCGATCTACCAGGCCGCGTTGCTGCGTTTCCGACCGATCCTGATGACCACCCTGGCGGCGCTGTTCGGTGCCGTGCCATTGATGCTCGCCACCGGTTCCGGTGCCGAACTGCGCCAGCCGCTGGGCCTGGTGATGGTCGGCGGGCTGTTGGTGAGCCAGGTGCTGACCCTGTTCACCACCCCGGTCATCTACCTGTACTTCGACCGCCTGGCCCGTCGTTGGCGCCCAGCGACTGACGCACAGCAGGCCGACGCATGAACCTGTCCGGTCCTTTCATCCGCCGGCCGGTGGCGACCATGCTGCTGAGCCTGGCGATCATGCTGCTGGGCGGGGTGAGCTTTGGCCTGCTGCCGGTGTCGCCGCTGCCGCAGATGGACTTCCCGGTGATCGTGGTGCAGGCCAGCCTGCCCGGTGCAAGCCCCGAGGTCATGGCCTCCACCGTGGCCACGCCGCTGGAGCGCAAGCTCGGCGCGATTGCCGGTGTCACCACCCTGACCAGCAGCTCCAACCAGGGCTCGACCCGGGTGATCATCGGCTTCGACCTGGGCCGTGACATCGACGGCGCCGCGCGTGAAGTGCAGGCGGCGATCAACGCCACCCGCAACCTGTTGCCCAGCGGCATGCGCAGCATGCCCACGTACAAGAAGATCAACCCTTCGCAAGCGCCGATCATGGTGCTTTCGCTGACCTCTTCGGTGCTGTCCAAGGGGCAGTTGTACGACCTGGCCGACACCATCCTGTCCCAGAGCCTGTCCCAGGTCAGTGGGGTAGGGGAGGTGCAGATCGGCGGCAGTTCGCTGCCCGCCGTGCGCATCGAGCTGGAGCCACAGCTGCTCAACCAGTACGGTCTGGCCCTGGACGATGTGCGCACCGCCGTGGCCAACGCCAACCAGCGCCGGCCCATGGGTTTTGTCGAGGACAAGGAGCGCAACTGGCAGGTGCGCGCCAACGATCAGCTGGAGAAAGCCGAAGACTACAAGCCGATCGTGATCCGCCAGCAGAACGGCGCGATCCTGCGCCTGTCCGACGTGGCCAAGGTCACCGATGGCGTGGAGAACCGCTACAACAGCGGCTTCTTCAACGACGAGAGCGCAGTGCTGCTGGTGGTCAACCGCCAGTCCGGCGCCAACATCATCCAGACCGTCGAGCAGATCAAGGCCGAGCTGCCGGCCCTGCAGTCGCTGCTGCCAGCCAGCGTCAAGCTGGACGTGGCCATGGACCGCTCGCCGGTGATCAAGGCCACCCTCAAGGAGGCCGAACACACCCTGCTGATCGCCGTGGCGCTGGTGATCCTGGTGGTGTACCTGTTCCTCGGCAACTTCCGCGCCTCGCTGATTCCAAGCCTGGCCGTGCCGGTGTCGCTGGTGGGCACCTTTGCGGTGATGTACCTGTGCGGCTTCTCGCTGAACAACCTGTCGCTGATGGCGCTGATCCTGGCCACCGGCCTGGTGGTGGACGATGCCATCGTGGTGCTGGAGAACATCTCCCGGCATATCGAGAACGGCGAGAACCCCATGCGCGCTGCCTACAAGGGCGCGCAGGAGGTCGGCTTCACCCTGCTGTCGATGAACGTTTCGCTGGTGGCGGTGTTCGTTTCGATCCTGTTCATGGGCGGCATCGTGCGCGGCCTGTTCAAGGAGTTCTCGATCACCCTGGCGGCGGCGATCATCGTCTCGTTGGTGGTGTCGCTCACGCTTACGCCGATGCTCTGTTCACGCTGGTTGAAGGTGCATGGCCCGCAGCAGCAGACCCGCCTGCAGCGCTTGAGCGACCACATCCACCAGCGCATGGTCGCCGGTTACGATCGCAGCCTGGGCTGGGCGCTGCGCCACAAGCGCCTGACGCTGTTCAGCCTGCTGGCCACCATCGGCCTCAACATTGCCTTGTATGTGGTGGTGCCCAAGACGCTGATGCCGCAGCAGGACACCGGCCAGTTGCAGGGCTTCGTGCGGGGCGACGACGGCCTGTCGTTCAGCGTGATGCAGCCGAAGATGGAGATCTACCGTCGGGCGCTGCTCAAGGACCCGGCCGTGGAGAGCGTCGCCGGTTTCATCGGTGGCAATAGCGGCACCAACAACGCCTTCATGCTGGTGCGGCTCAAGCCCATCTCCCAGCGCAAGGAGAACGCGCAAAAGGTCATCGAACGCCTGCGCAAGGAAATGCCCAAGGTGCCCGGCGGCCGCTTGTTCCTGATGGCCGACCAGGACTTGCAACTGGGCGGCGGTGGCCGCGACCAGAGTACTTCGCAGTACCTCTACACCCTGCAGAGCGGCGACCTGGCCGCGCTGCGCGAGTGGTTCCCGAAGGTGGCCGCCGAGCTGCGCAAGCTGCCCGAACTGACCGCCATCGATGCCCGCGACGGCGCCGGCACCCAGCAAGTGACCCTGGTGGTTGACCGTGACCAGGCCAAGCGCCTGGGCATCGACATGAGCATGGTCACCTCGGTGCTCAACAACGCCTACAGCCAGCGGCAGATCTCGACCATCTACGACAGCCTCAACCAGTACCAGGTGGTGCTGGAGATCAACCCCAAATACGCCTGGGACCCGAGCACCCTGGAGCAGGTGCAGGTGATCACCGTCGACGGTGCCCGTGTGCCGCTGTCCAGCTTCGCCCGATACGAGAACAGTCTGGCCAACGACCGCGTGAGCCACGAAGGGCAGTTCGCCTCCGAAGACATCTCGTTCGATGTGGCCGAAGGCTACAGCACCGACCAGGCCCTGGCCGCGCTGGAGCGTGCGGTGGCCAGGCTGGGCTTGCCGGAATCGGTGATCGCCAAGCTGGGCGGTACTGGCGATGCCTTCACCAAGACCACCGAAGGCCAGCCGCTGATGATCCTCGGCGCCCTGGTGCTGGTGTACCTGGTGCTGGGTATCCTCTACGAGAGCTACATCCACCCGCTGACGATTCTGTCCACGCTGCCTTCGGCCGGCGTCGGCGGGTTGCTCGCGCTGTACCTGACCGGCGGCGAGTTCAGCCTGATTTCGCTGCTGGGGCTGTTCCTGCTGATCGGCGTGGTCAAGAAGAACGCCATCCTGATGATCGACCTGGCCCTGCAACTGGAGCGCAACGACGGCCTGTCGCCCGAAGAGTCGATCCGCCGTGCCTGCCTGCTGCGCCTGCGGCCGATCCTGATGACCACCCTGGCTGCCATCCTCGGCGCGCTGCCGCTGTTGCTCAGCCAGGCCGAAGGCGCCGAAATGCGCCAGCCACTGGGCCTGACCATCATCGGCGGCCTGGTCTTCAGCCAGATGCTCACCCTGTACACGACGCCTGTGGTCTACCTCTACCTCGACCGCCTGCGCCACCGTTTCAACCGTTGGCGCGGCGTGCGCACCGACGCTGCCCTGGATACCCCGCTATGAACTTTGCCCATACCCGCCTGCACCGTGCCCTCATGCGCCTGACCCACGGGCGCGGCTCGCGCCTGGTTGGCGCCGGGCTGTGCGTGGCGATGCTCAGCGCTTGTACCCTGAGCCCCGACTATCACCGCCCAGAATTGAGCACCCCGGCGCAGTTCAAGCAGGCCGAAGGCTGGACCCAGGCCAAACCGTCCGACGCCATCGCCCGCGGCGCCTGGTGGGAGATCTACGGCGACGTGCAGCTCAATTCGCTGGTCGAGGAACTCAACCGCAGCAACCAGACCGTTGCGCAATCCGCGGCCCAGTACCGCCAGGCCCAGGCCCTGGTGCGCAGCAGCCGGGCTTCGCTGTTCCCCTCGCTGGACCTGTCCGTTGGCAAGACCCGGTCGGCCCAGGGCACCGGCAGCTCCAGCTCGAGCCTGTCGAACAACAGCAGCGGTATCCGCGACACCTACAACGCCCAGCTTGGTGTCAGCTGGGAGATCGACCTGTGGGGCAAGTTGCGCGAAACCCTGAATGCCAACGAGGCCAGCGCCCAGGCCAGCCTCGCCGACCTGGCCGCGATCCGCCTCAGCCAGCAGTCGGAGCTGGTGCAGAACTACCTGCAGTTGCGGGTGATCGATGCGCAGAAGCGCCTGCTCGAAGCAACCGTCGCTGCTTACGAGCGTTCATTGAAGATGAACGAAAACCAGTACCGTGCCGGCGTGGCCGGGCCGGACGCCGTGGCCCAGGCGCGCACCCAGCTCAAGAGCACCCAGGCCGACCTGATCGACCTGGCCTGGCAGCGGGCGCAGTACGAGAACGCCATCGCGGTGTTGATGGGCAAGGCGCCGGCCGACTTTGCCCTGGCTGCGACCGAGGCGATTCCGGCATTGCCCGATATTCCGCTGTCGCTGCCGTCGCAGTTGCTGGAGCGTCGCCCGGACATCGCCTCGGCCGAGCGCAAGGTCATGGCGGCCAACTCGAACATCGGCGTGTCCCGCGCGGCCTATTTCCCCGACCTGTCGCTTAGCATGAACGGCGGCTATTCCAGCAGCAGCTTCAACAACTGGATCGAGTTGCCCAACCGCTACTGGTCCGTGGGGCCGCAGTTGGCGTTGACGCTGTTCGATGCCGGCAAACGCAGCGCCGAAGTGGACCGCACCGTGGCCGTGTATGACCAGACCGTGGCCCAGTACCGGCAGACCGTGCTGGATGGGTTCAAGGAAGTGGAGAATTACCTGGTGCAGCTCAAGGTGTACGGCGACGAGGCCGTGGTGCGCCAGGAAGCGCTGGATGCGGCACGCGAGTCGCTGCGCCTGACCGAGAACCAGTACAAGGCTGGGTTGATCGGCTACCTGGATGTGGTGAGCGTGCAGACCACGGCGCTGAGCAATGAGCGTAGCGTGCTGACGCTGCTGCAAGGGCGGTTGTTGGCGAGTGTGCAGTTGATTGCGGCGTTGGGTGGTGGTTGGGATGAGCAGCAGGCGCTGGCGGACCAGGGAGACTGAGCTCATAGTCGCCCATCCAAATGAGTGCGTGGCGATCTGCCATTTCTGGTGCACACTGTATCGGGCCAGTTTTGACTTACTGCCACTGCAGTTTGGGCGCGTTGACCAGGCCGGCGCAGGGAGCGCCCTAGGGCCATTTCTGTCAGACACGCAGGAGCGAGAGGGTCGCAATGAGCGCACAACGTCGGTACCGGTCGGTGCTATGGCTCGTCTTGGCCTTGCTGCCGACCCTCACCCTTGCCGATGAGCCGTGTCGGCAACTGACCGCCACCGGCAACCCGGAATACCCACCTTACCTCTGGCGCGACCCACACAACCCCCAGCAACTGATCGGTGCCAATGCCGACCTGCTCAAGCACGTGGCCAGTGAGCTCGGGCTGGCGGTTGAGATCCTCTACACCGGCCCCTGGTCGCGGGCCCAGGAAGAGCTGAACACCGGGCGCATCGACCTGATGGCCGGCTACTTCCATACCCAGGCCCGGGAGCAGTGGGTGGATTACGTCAGCCCGCCGTTCCTGTTCAACTCCAGTGTGGTCTGGGTACGCAAGGGCGAGGGCTTTGCCTATGGCGACTGGTCCGACCTGAAGGGCCGGCGCGGCGGGACCTTGGTCAACAACAGCCATGGCCAGGCCTTCGACGACTATGCCCGCGCGCAACTCAGCCTTGAAGCGGTGCCCAGCGCCACCCAGGCCTTCGAGAAGCTGCTGCGCAAACGCAATGACTACGTGATTTTCGAACACTATCCGGGCCTGGCCCTGGCCCGCACGCTGGGCAAGGAGCAGCAGCTGGAGATACTGGAGCCGCCGGTCTCCAGCGAAGGGCTGTACCTGGCGCTGTCGCACAAGTCTCCCTGCAATACGCCCGAACTGCGTGAGCAACTGGCGCTCAAGCTCAAAGCGCTGGTCGCAGGGCCGCTGCCCGAGCAACTGATGACCGAGAACCTGGAACGCTGGAAGCGCCAGCAAACCGGGGAGTGAAGCAGCTTTTTGGTCATGAACAGGGCTGGCGCCTGCCACCTTTCATCTAAAGCGTGGCTGGCGGTCGCCTATGCTGTTTCAGCGATATCCAAGTCCCTCGATCATCCAGCGAAGAGGCAAGCCCATGAGCACCAGGCCTACAGTCGTTCTCGTCCACGGTTTCTGGGGCGGCTCCGCCCATTGGGGCAGGGTGATCGTCGAACTGTCACGCAGAGGAATCACTGAGTTGCGGGCAGTGGAGCTGCCGTTGACTTCCCTGGCCGATGACGCCGAGCGCACGCGCAAGATGGTCGCGCAGGTACAGGGGCCGGTGCTGCTGGTGGGGCATTCCTACGGCGGCGCGGTGATTACCGAGGCGGGTAATGCAGCGAACGTGATGGGGCTGGTGTATATCGCCGCTTTCGCCCCCGATGCCGGGGAGAGCCCCGGGGGCCTGACGCAGCAGCACCTGCCGGTGGCGGCGCCGAACCTTGAGCCGGACAGCGATGGCTACCTGTGGATCAAGGCCGACAAGTTCCATGAGAGCTTCTGCCAGGACCTGTCGGCTGATGATGCGCTGGTGATGGCGGTGACGCAGAAGGCGCCGCTGGCCAGCACTTTTGGCGACAACATCAGCAACCCGGCGTGGCGGCACAAGCCATCCTGGTACCAGATCTCCAGCCAGGACCATATGATCGCACCGGCCAACCAGCAGATGATGTCGGCGCGGATGAAGCCCCGCAGGGTCATCACCCTGGACGCCAGCCATGCCTCGCTGGCGTCCCACGCAAGGGAGGTTGCGGCACTGATCGAGGAAGCACTCGGTTAGCCGTTCAGCTCTTGCACTTGGCCAGCACCACCTGGCAGGTCTTCGGCGTACCGCCCGAGCGGCCGGCATAGCGCATGCAGCTGTCCAGCGACTTGCGGCTGGCCGTGGCCAGGGTCGGGCCGAACGCCAGGCCGCCTTCGCCGCTGCTGGGCATGGCCTTGGCGTAACAGTTGGCGCCTTGGGTGGCGTAACGGGTACTGGCATGTTTGCTCGAGCAGCCGGCTGTGAGCGCCAGGCTCAGGGCGAGCAGGGGGAGGGCGAGCAAGGGTATGTGCCCGGACCGGGTGGCCATCGAGAGCTCCTGAAACAGTGGTAGAAAGTTGTGTCAGCTTGTACAGATTAGCTGGAGTGGCCTGGCTTGGCGCGCGTTCGAGGGTGCCCGACCAACGCTGCCACGTGCAAGTCTGGCAATGGCCGATGATTTTGGCAGTGGTGCGACAGACGACAAGTGGCAATCTGCCGGTATCTGCTCGTTAAAAGGCTCTAGCACAGCTATCACGTCGCTTTCTGGCAGCTATTGGATCCATTCTGGCTGGCGAAAACCCCGTGCGTTTCGTCAAAGCTTGAGTACAATCATCGGCTTTTCCGGGCTCTCCTTGGCCCTGCTCCTGGAAGTGCACATGCTGATCGGTAGTTACTCCTCCTCGCTGGTGTTGATCTCGCTGTGCGTGGCCATTCTTGCCTCCTATACGGCCCTCGATCTGACCGGGCGCATCGCCACGGCCAAAGGGCGTGCGGTGCATCTGTGGATGGGGGGCGGGGCACTGGCCATGGGTATCGGCATCTGGTCGATGCACTTCATCGGCATGCTCGCCTTCAGCCTGCCGATCAGCCTGGGTTACGACACCGCGCTGACGGCGCTGTCCCTGCTGATCGCGGTGCTGTCGTCGGGCTTTGCCCTGTGGCTGGTGAGCCAGCCGAAGTTGCCGTGGCTGCAGTTGGGCTTCGGTGCGCTGATCATGGGCACCGGCATCGCCTGCATGCACTACATGGGCATGGCCGCCTTGCGCATGCAACCTGGGATCGACTATGACCCGACGCTGTTCGGCGCCTCCCTGGCCATAGCGGTAGGTGCATCGGCCGCGGCACTGTGGATCGCCTTCCGCCTGCGCCAGCACACCCCGTATGTACGCCAGGTGCGTGGCGTGGCGGCGGTGGTGATGGGTATCGCCATCGTCGGCATGCACTACACCGGCATGGCGGCGGCGAACTTCCCCGAGGGCAGCTTCTGCGGTGCGCTGGCCGATGGCCTGGCGGGCGATGGCCTCGATTACCTGGTGCTGATCACCACCCTGGCGGTGTTGGCGGTGGCACTGCTCACCTCGGTGCTGGACGCGCGTCTGGAAGCGCGCACGGCGGAGTTGGCGCGCTCGCTGACGCTGGCCAACCAGGAACTGACCCAACTGGCCCTGCATGACACCCTCACCGGGCTGCCCAACCGCACACTGCTGGCCGACCGCATCGAGCAGGCCATGGGCCGGGTGGCGGAGCAGGGCGGCTGCTTCGCTCTGATGTTCATCGACCTGGACGGCTTCAAACCGGTCAACGATGCCTTTGGCCACCATATCGGCGACCTGCTGCTCAAGGCGGTGGCGGCGCGCTTGCGCGGCCACCTGCACAGCCAGGACACCCTGGCGCGCATCGGCGGTGACGAGTTCGTGCTGTTGGTCGAGCTTGGCGAGCCGGACGATGCCATGAACGTCGCGGCCAAGCAGGTCAACCTGATGGCCAAGCCGTTCCGGGTGGCCGAGCATGACCTGATGCTGTCGGCCAGCCTGGGCATCGTGCTCTACCCGGGCAACGGCCTGGACCAGCATGAGCTGCTGCGCAACGCCGACGCTGCGATGTATCACGCCAAGAGTGCCGGCAAGAACGGCTACAGCTTCTTCGACGCGTCGATGAACAGCAACGCACGCCAGCAGCTGCAATTGCTGCAGGACCTGCGCACGGCGCTGGAGCAGGGCCAGTTCCGTCTGCATTACCAGCCCAAGTTCGACGCCGTCGCGCGCCAACCCATCGGCGCCGAGGCCCTGCTGCGCTGGGAGCATCCGCAACATGGCCTGATGCTGCCGGACCGCTTCATCGGCCTTGCCGAGAAGACCGGGTTGATCATCCCCATCGGCGAGTGGGTACTGGGCGAGGCCTGCCGGCAGATGCGCCAATGGCTGGGCGAGGGGCGAGAGGACTGGCGTATTGCGGTCAACCTGTCGGCGATCCAGTTCTGCCATGCCGGGCTGGTCGACAGCGTCGCCAGGGCCCTCGCCGATAACGGCCTGCCGGCCAACCGGCTGACCCTGGAAATCACCGAAACCACCGCAATGCGTGATGCCGATGCCAGCCTGATGGTGCTGCAGCGGCTATCAGACATGGGCGTGGACCTGTCCATCGATGATTTCGGAACTGGCTATTCAAGCCTGATGTACCTCAAGCGCCTGCCGGCCAACGAACTGAAGATCGACCGAGGTTTCGTCCGCGACCTGGAGCAGGACAGCGATGACGCGGCGATCGTCTCGGCCATCGTTGCGCTGGGCCAGGCACTGGGGCTGCGGATTGTCGCCGAGGGAGTGGAAACGGACCGTCAGCAGGACTTCCTGACCCGCCTGGGCTGTGACTCGCTGCAGGGTTACCTGCTGGGCCAGCCGGTGCCGGCCGAGCAGTTCATGAACGGGCTGGGCGCACGGCGTGAGACGGTAGGCTAGACCGCGCTGCGTAACGGGTTGAAGCGCAGGTCGAATGTCTCCATTTCGGCCTCAACCGCTTCGATGATGCGCTCGACATCGGTGGCGGCCATGATCGCCGTGCACGGGATGCCGGCGATAGCCAGCAGGGTTTCACCGCTGGCACGGTCGAAAAGACGGGCGACCATGCTGCGCGGCGCATCCATGCTGGCTTCGAAACCCAGTGGATGGAAATGCCAACGCATCACCTGGCAGGCGTTGGGGAACGTCATCTTGTTCATGCCAGCCTCCTTGTTCGTTGCTGAACGGGGTGATGTCGACTTTAGAAATCAGACGGGCCTTACCTGGCCGTCGGAATCTAACCATAGCAGCCGCCACGGCAACGTTCCGCGCAAAACATGACAAATGTGTTAATGCATGACGGCCGTCACAATGGCCATTTGGCGACCGGCTGGCGGCCGCCTGCCTGGGCAAACGTTTTCCCGCAGGGGTAGGGGCTGGCGTCGGTACTTGCTCTGCTATGTTTACCGACAGCGCGTTTCGGACCAGCGGCGCTGCCGGGCAGACAGGGAGTACAGTCATGCGTTACGCCACGCTCACTCAACGTATCGCCGGCGACGCTGCTGCCGCCTGGGACATCCACTACCAGGCCCAGGCCCTGCGCAAGCAAGGCCGTGAGGTATTCCTGTTGTCGGTGGGCGACCCGGATTTCGATACCCCCGCGGCGGTGGTTGAAGCCGCCGTGAGCAGCCTGCGCCGGGGCGACACCCATTACAGCGATGTGCGCGGCAGCCTGGCCCTGCGCGAGGCGATCGTGCGCCAGCGCCGGCTGGCGCTGCACCCCGACCAGGTGGTGGTCACTGCTGGCGCCCAGTGCGCCTTGTACGCCACCTTCCAGTGCCTGTTCGAAGCCGGTGACCAGGTGATAGTCGCCGAGCCCATGTATGTGACTTATCACGGCGTGCTCGGTGCGTGCGGGGCGCAGGCGGTGCAGGTGGCCGTGCGGCCGGAGCAGGGTTTTCGCCTCGACCCCGACGCGGTGGCCCGCGCCATCTCCCCGCGCACCCGCGGGCTGCTGCTCAACAGCCCGCACAACCCCACCGGCGCGGTGATCCCGCCGGCAGACCTGCGTCGCTTGGCGCAATTGTGTCGCAAGCATGACCTGTGGCTGGTGTGCGACGAGGTCTACCGGGGCCTGTTATATGAAGGCGAGGCGCCCAGCCCACTGGGCCTGCCGGGCATGGCCGAGCGCTGCGTGGTGATCGACAGCCTGTCCAAGACCCATGCGATGAGTGGCTGGCGGATTGGCTGGGTGATCGGGCCGCCGGCGCTGGCCGAGCACCTGACCAACCTGGCGATGGCGATGCTGTTCGGCCTGCCGGAGTTCGTGATGCAGGCCGCCTGCGTGGCGCTGCAGCAGCAACTGCCCGAAGTGGCGAGCATGCGCGAGGCTTACCGCCAGCGGCGCGATCGGGTGTGTGCGGTGTTCGAAGGTTGCCCAGGCGTGCAGGCCCACCGGCCGGCCGGAGGCATGTTCGTGATGCTCGACATTCGCAACACCGGGCTCAGCGCCCAGGCCTTCGCCCAGCGCCTGCTCGACGAAGAAGGCGTGGCGCTGCTGCCGGGGGATGCCTTCGGGCCGAGCGCTGCCGGGCATGTACGTCTGGGCCTGGTGCTGGAAGCCGAGGTGCTGGAGCAGGTCTGCCGACGGATCGCCGCCTGTGCGCGGCGTCTGCTAGCCGAGCAGGCCAGCGGCGATGTTGATGGTGAAACCGAGGATCGCCGTGTTGAACACGAAGCCTACCAGTGAGTGGGCCAGCACCACCCGGCGCATGGCGCGCCCGCCGACGCCCACGTCCGAGGTCTGCACGGCGACGCTGATGGTGAACGAGAAATAGTGGAAGTCCCAGTAGTCCGGGTTGCGCTCGCCATCGGCGAAGCGCAGGGGTGGTTCGTGGCTGTTGCCGGTGTAGAACAGCCGGGCGTAATGCAGGCTGAAGATGCAGCCGATCATCAGCCACGAGCCGGCGACGGTGAGGCCGGTGTACAGGTAGTGCAGGGCCAGGGCGTTGCCCGCAAGGCCGCGGCTTGAAACCAGTTGCAGGGTCACCGCGGCGAGGCTGGCGATGGCGGCGACGCTCACGGCGACCAGTACCAGGCCGGCGTTTTCGTCCTCGACGCGGGCCACCTTGCGCACCCTGTCGGGCGTTGCCCGCAGGCTGAGCCAGAGGACCATCAGCAGGTACAGCCAGACCCCGAGGTTCCAGCCGGCGAGGATGTGCTGCACGGTGTCGTCGGCCGGGATCAGCCAGGCGCCGGCAAGGCCGGCCAAGGTGGCGAGGGTGAGACGGGGGTGGGTGCGGGTCAGGTGGTGGAAGGCCATGCGGTCTCGTTGTTGAAGAGGAATGCCGTTTAACTGTAGCCCACTCTGCCGCCCTTCGTGGCGGTCCCACAGAGGGCGCATTTCTTGACCGGTACGCTCCTACAGTGGATCGCGAATACCTGGACTGCCCGCGAAGGATTTGGCTTGGCTAACCCGGCATCCCATCCACCCGCGGCCGCATCAGCATCGGCAAGTAGTGCCAAACGAACAGCATCAACGCTGCGCAGCCGAACACCACCGAAAGCCCCAGCCCCAGCGACGTGAAGGGCGTCACCAGCACCCGTGCAACCGCGGCCAGCTGGATCAGTGCAAACGCCCAGCCGATGCTGCGCGGCACCTGCAAAGGCCGCCCGGTATGCCCCAGGCTGACCCGCGCCATCATCGCCACGATCAGCCCGGTCATCGCCCCCACCGTCAGCGCGTGGGCTGGCAGGCTGGGGTTGAGCGCAGTGCCCGCATGCCAAAGGGCCAGGCCCAGGCAGGCCGGGATCAGCCAGGCATAGGCCAGGTGCAGCGACCACAACAGCGGCAGCCGCCACAGGCCACGGTCGTGCCAAAACGCCAGGCGCACCGCGTGCAGCACGGCGAGGGTGGCGAACAGCACCGCCATGGCCGGGTGTGGTGTGTCGTCGAGGCCAAGCACATAACTGATCGGCAGGGCCACGCTGCCCAGCAGGCAGGCGCGGTCGAGCCAGGGTCGGGCCGGGGCGGGGCTCATGTTGCCCAGGCCGCGGCGGGTGAAGAAGGGGATCACCCGCCCGCCGATCACGCTCATCATCGCCGCCACCAGCCACAACCCGGCGAGCACGCCGCGCCGTTGCCACGCCTCGTCCTGGTTCAGCCAGCCGAGCAGGGTGATCCACTGGCAGCCGGCAAGCAGCAGCACCAGCGCCACGATCGGGTAGTTGTTGCGCAAACGCCGCTGGATGATCGGCCGCGCCAGGGCCAGCGCCACCAGCGGCAAGAACGCGCCATGCACCGCCACCAGCAGCGCTGGCGGCAGCGCCAGGAACCAACTGGCGCGCCCCAGCAGCCAGAGCAGGAACAGCCCCTGCAGCCAGCGCCCGCTGAGGCCGGGCAGGCCGCTCCAGTTCTGCACCGCCGTGAGCAGGAAGCCGGCGACGATCGCCACGGCAAAGCCGAACAGCATCTCGTGCCGGTGCCAGGCGAGCATGCCGCCCGGGGCTTGGGCATGCAGTGCGCCGCTGAGCACGCCGGCCCACAGCAACAGGGCGAGCAGGGCGAACAGGCTGCCGCCAAGGAAGAACGGTCGAAAAGCCAGGGCCCAGAGGGCCTGGCGCGGACGGGCGGCTATCGGCTGGACAAGCATGGCGGGACCCTTGGTTCGATTGGAGAGGTTGAATGGGGTAACATCACGATCCGTGCCAGCGCTCAAGCCCTTGAATATCAAGGTGATGGCACTTCATCGAGTCATATTGACCTGATTATTTTGTTGTCGTTTTGACATCTTCATGCGTCATAACGACTCGCTTCACGCTTTGCCTCACCATGAGCAAGGCTTCGCTACAGGATCCCCGTTGTGATTGACCTCGTGCGCAACCCGCTGCTGCAGTACCTGGCCCGTCTGGCCCCGTCCAGTCAGCTGACCATGCGCTATATCCTCCAGGACGCGGCCGACCGCCTGGGTTTCATCGATGCCGACATCGCCGATGTGCCGTGGCACCACCTCGAGCCCGGCCATGTGATCGCCCTGGTTGCCGCCCTGCGTGCCGACGGCTATGCCCCCAACACCTCTTCGCTGTACGTCAATGCCGTGCGTGGGGTGATGAACGAAGCCTGGCGGCTGGGGCTGATCGAGCATGAGCAACTGCTGAAGATCCGCGAGATCAAGCCTGCCAGCGGCAGCCGCCTGCCCCCAGGGCGCAACCTGCGGCGTAGCCTGATCCGTGAGCTGATGGAGGTCTGCGCCGCCGACCCGCGGCCCCAGGGCGTGCGCGATGCGGCGATCCTCGCGCTGCTGTATGGCACCGGCATGCGCAAATCGGAGTCGGTGGACATCGACCTGGCCCAGGTGGACTTCCAGGAGCGCTGCGTGCAGGTGCTGGGCAAGGGCAATCGCCAGTTGCTCAAGTACGCCCCGGCCTGGGCCTTCGACAAGCTGTCGGCCTGGCTCGAGCTGCGCCGCCAGCACCTGCCGGCCGGCGAGCGCGACGACAGTTTCCTGTTCAACCGCATCCGCCGCGGCAGCCACATCACCCGCGCGCGCATCACAAAGCACGCCATCTACTACATCGCCCGCCAGCGCGGGGCGCAGGTGGGGGCGAAGATCATGCCCCACGATTTTCGCCGGGCGTTCATCACCCGGGTGATCGAGGAGCATGACCTTTCGATCGCCCAGAAGCTGGCGCACCACGCGAATATCCAGACCACGGCGATTTATGACCGACGCGATGACAACGAGCGGCGCCGGGCGGTGGAGCGCTTCGACTATTGAATCGTCAGTGAATGCTCGAAGCCAGTTCGAAGATCGGCATGTACATCAGGATCACGATCAGGCCGATCAACAACCCGATGAAGGTCATCAGCAGCGGTTCGAACAGTTTGACGAACCACTCGACCCAGCGCCCGATCTCCTGGTCGTGAAAGTCGGCGCAGCGTTCCAGCATCTCGCCGAGGTTGCCCGACTGCTCGCCGGCCCGCAGCAGGCGCAGTGATACCGGTGTCACCAGTTGCCCGGCTTCCAGTGCATCGGACAGCGGCAAGCCTTCGGCCACGCGCCGGCTGGCCTGTTCCAGGCCCTCGGCGGCGGCGCTGCCCAGCAGCCCCTGGGCCATGCCCAAGGCGGTGAGGATGGGGATGCCACCCTGCAGCAGAATCCCCAGCGAGCGGTAGAAACGCGCCAGCTCGTACATCACCAGGCGCTGGTGCAGGGCCGGGACACGGCGCAGTTGGCGGCTGGCCCAGCGGCGCACGGCCGGATGGCGGCGCAGGGTGACCAGCAGGGTGATGGCGCCCAGCGTGCCGAGCCCCAGGGGCAGTTGCTGGGCGTGCAGGAACAGGCCGATCTGCATCAGCACGCGTGACAGCCACGGCAGCTCGGTGCCCATGCCCTCGAACACCAGGCTGAAGCGCGGTACCACGTAGCCAAGCAGGAACAGCACCACGCCACCGCCCACCAGCAACAGCAGCAGTGGGTAGACCGAGGCACCCACTAGCTTCTGGCGCACCAGGTCCAGGCGTTGGCGGTAGCCGATATAGCGCGTCAGCGCATCGCCCAGTGCCCCGGTGCGCTCACTGGACTGCACCAGCGCCACATACAGCGTGGGGAATACCCGTGGCTGCTGGGCCAGGGCCTGGGACAACGAGCGCCCTTCATAGAGCTGGCGCACCAGCTGTTCCAGGGTCTTGCGCGCGCTGCCTGCGGGCGATTTCTCGGCCAGGCTTTCCAGCGCGTCGATCAGCGGCAGGCCGGCATTGAGCAGGGTGGTCAGTTCCTGGCTGAACAGCACCAGGTCGAACGCCGGCGCGCGACGCCAGGGCAGGGCGCGCAGCCCAAGGCCCATGCTGCGCGCGCTGAGCACCCTCAGGCCCTGGTCTTCGGCCTGGCGTCGCGCCTGTTCGAGGTCTTCGGCCTCCACCTGCAGTTGCACCACGCCCTGGCTGCCCAGGGCCTTGAGCTGAAAGCGCATGGCCGGGCTCCTTATTGCCAGCTGGTGATCTCGGCGTTCTCGCCATCGCCGCCGGGCTGGCCGTCCTTGCCCATCGAAAGCAGGTCGTACTCGCCGCCGTTCTCGCCGGGTTGCCGGTAGATGTAGGGGCGGCCCCAGGGGTCCTGCGGCACGGCTTTCTGCAGGTATGGCCCGGACCAGCGCGCCTCGCCGCTGGGGGCCACGGTCAGCGCCTGCAGGCCCTGTTCGCTGCTGGGGTAATGGCCGACTTCCAGGCGGTACAGGTCCAGGGCCTTGCCCAGGCCCTCGATCTGCGCCCGCGCCACCTTGGCCTCGGAACGGCCGAGTTGGCTGAAGTACTTGGGCGCGACGATACCGGCCAGAAGGCCGAGTACCACCAGCACCACCAGCAGTTCGAGCAGGGTGAAACCCTGTTGGGCATGGATTCTGCGCTGCATGGGGAAACCCTCCGTTGCGTGTGCACAGCTGCCATGCAACAGCCGTGCACGTCTGCGCCGGGGCCTTGCGCCATGCGGGATGGCAAGCGGCACGCTGCTTGCGTCATGCCTCGTACACCCGGGTTTTCCGGGGCATTTCCCCCACATCGGGGGCCACGGTGGGAGGCGAACGACATGCGTGGACTGAGTTTTCTTGGCCTGGCAGCGGGATTGATGGCGTCAGCGGTGATGCCGGAGGCGATAGCCGACGTGTACATCGCCAGCGACGGCAAGGGCGGCTTCATCCTGTCCAACGTGCACCGGCCAGGCCGGCAGTACGAGCGGGTGATCAGTGAGTCGATGGCGGACGGCGGGCCGGCCAACGCGCAACTGGTCACCGGCCGGCCCTACGCCGATCTGGTGGCCGCTGCTGCCTTGGCCAACGATGTGCCCCAGGCACTGCTGCATGCGCTGATCAAGGCCGAGTCGGGTTACAACCCCAAGGCGCGTTCGCCCAAGGGCGCGGCGGGGCTGATGCAGTTGATGCCGGACACGGCGAAGGAGATGGGGGTCAAGGACGTGCTCGACCCGAAGTCCAATGTGCAGGGCGGGGCGCGCTATCTCAAACGCATGCTGACCCTGTTCGACAACGACATCACCCTGGCTGTCGCCGCCTACAACGCCGGGCCCGAAGCTGTGCTCAGCCGCGGCAAGGTGGTGCCGCCGTTTGCCGAGACGCGGCGCTATGTGCCCAACGTGCTGCGTGATTACCGCCTGTTGCGGGGCTTGGCCGAAGATTCGCCGCTGTAGCCAGCTGGCCTGGCGGGCCCCTTGGTCGCGAAAGTACCGGGCAGTGGCGTAAAACCATCATGGATTCCCCAACTCTGGGCTATAACCTTGAAACAGGTGCCCAGCCGCGGAGCCCGCCATGGACCTCGCCCCCCGTCCCGACACACTCATGCCTGCCGCCGAGGCCAGCGCGGCGCGCCGGCCATTCGACCTGCTGCGCTGGTATGCCTGGGTCAGCCTGGCGTTCATCGTTTCGGTGGCCGTGGGGCTGGGGCTGATCTCCAGCCGCTACATCATCGACGAGAGCGTCGAGCGCGATGCGTTGCTGACCGCCCAGTTCATCACCTCGATTGCCGACGCCGAGGTGCGCCATGTGTCGATCCCCAATGTGCGCACCATGGGCGAGCTGCTCGACGCGCGTACCGATCACGGCCTGCCGGATGTCGACCCTGAGGCCCGGCGCAAGGCCCGAGGCGAATTTCTCGACCATATCGCCCACCTGCCGGACATGCTCCTGGCCAACATCTATGCCCCCGACCGCACGGTGATCTGGTCGAGCAACCCGGCGCTGGTGGGCAAGCTGATCGAGGGTGACGACGACCTCGACCGGGCGTTCGAGTACAAGATGCGGGTGTCGGCGAGTTACCACGATTTCGATAAAGCGCGCAGTGAGCAGAAGTTCGTCACCCCGCCTGAACAGCTCTTCATCGAAAACTACATCCCGCTGTTCGATGCCGATAACGATCAAGTCACCGCCATGGTGGAGATCTACAAGGAGCCCCACGACCTGATCGTGCGCATCGAGCATGGCCTGTTGTTGATCTGGCTGGCCGTGGTGGTGGGCGCCGGGCTGGTCTATGCCGGGTTGTACGGCATCATGCGCCGGGCCGCGCGCTTGCTGGCCGTGCAGCAGAAGCGGCTGATCGGCAACGAGACGTTCGTTGCGCTGGGCGAAGTGTCTTCGGCGGTGGCCCACAGCCTGCGCAACCCGTTGGCCAGCATCCGCTCCAGCGCCGAGCTGGCCCAGGCCTTCGACGAGGGCCCGGCGCAAAAGCATGTGAACGACATCATCAATCAGGTCGACCGCATGTCGCATTGGGTGCGTGAGCTGTTGCAGTCGCTGCGCCCCTTGAGTGAAGAGGCGGTGCCGGTGGACCTGGGCCAGGCCCTGCAGACCAGCCTGCAAGCCTACGACACGGCGCTGCGGCGCAGCAGCGTGCAGGTGCGCCTGGCCGAATTGCCGGCGGTGCAGGTGCTTGGGCAGCCGGTGTTGCTCGGGCAGATTTTCAACAGCCTGATCGCCAATGCCCTGGAGTCGATGGAGCAGGGCGGCGAGCTACGTGTTGAGCTGGTGCGCCACGATCGGCGCAGCCTGACGCTGCGCCTTTCAGACACTGGCCGGGGGATGAGCGAGCAGCAACAGCGCCTGGCTTTCCGGCCGTTCTTCTCCACCAAGCAGGGTGGCCTGGGGGTGGGGTTGATGCTGGTCAAGCGGATCATGGAGCGTTTTGGCGGCTCGGTCAGGTTGAGCAGTCATGAAGGTGTCGGCACCCGGGTGTCGCTCAACTTCCGCCTGGCTCAGCCATGACACGGGTACCGGTGGGTGAACATTACCCAGATGTGGGGAATATTTATCTACTTTACTTTAAGAATAATTGATAACTGACTGATTATTAACGATTGCTCAAATAAGCCGAGTGCTGGCCAAGATCTTGCTTTCCCATCATCCAACCATCGGCCAAGGCCGTCATCTTGGTCGGCAGTTATCAATGTGCTACCGCGCGTAGCGCAGGCCATCCTCGGCAGTCTCCAGGCGGGAACCAGGCGATGCAGACACTGCAGGACGAAGCCCCCGACAAATCCGCTGCGCCCTCGACCGGGCAGGCTGCGCCGCTGCGCGAGTTCAACCTGCTGCGCTGGTTTTCACTGGTCAGCCTGCTGATCATCGCCTCGGTGGCCATTGGCCTTGGCTATGCCTCGACACGCTTTGTGGTGCGTGACAGCGTCGAGCGCGATGCCATGCTCACCGCCCAGTTCATCCAGGCCATGGCCCAGGCCGAGGTACGCCATTCGCAATTGCCGCCGGGCATCACCATGGGCGAGCTGCTCGACCCACGGCTCGACCAGCAGCACCTGCAGTTCACCCCGCAACTCGCCGAGTCGACCCGGGTGGAGTTCCTCGACCATGTCGAGCACCTGCCCGACACGCTGTTGGCCAACGTCTATGCCCGGGACCGTACGGTGGTCTGGTCGACCAATGTGCAACTGATCGGCAAGCGCATCGATGAAGATGACGACCTCGAGCATGCCTTCCGCTCGCGCAAGTCGGTCTCGGCCAGTTACCACAAGGCAGACGAGGATCGCGAAGAGCAGAAGTTCGAACGCGAGCCGCGCCACCTGTTCATCGAAAACTACATTCCCTTGTTCGACAGCCAGGGCGAGCAGGTGCTGGCCATGGTCGAGATCTACAAGGAGCCCCAGGACCTGGTGCGGCGCATCCAGCGTGGCTACGTGCTGATCTGGGGCTCGACCCTGGCAGGCGGGGCACTGATCTACTTCGGGCTGTTCTGGATCGTGCGCCGGGCTGCGGGCATGCTGCACCACCAGCAGGACCGCCTGGTGGCGAGCGAGACCTATGCCGCCCTGGGCGAGATGTCCTCGGCGTTGGCCCACAGCCTGCGCAATCCGCTGGCCAACATACGCTCGAGCGCCGAGCTGGCCCAGGAGATCGCCAACCCGGCGGCGCAGAAGAATATCGGTGACATCGTTACCCAGGTCGACCGCATGTCACGCTGGGTACGCGACCTTTTGGTGTCGCTGCGCCCGGCCAGTGACGAGCCCGAAGCCGTCGACCTGGTTGCCGCCATCGAGGATGCACGGCAGGCGTTCACTCCACAGATCCAGCGTAACGGTGTGTGCTTCAGCTTCATCGGCCCCGCCGAGCAGTGGGTGGCCAGCCAGCCGTTGCAGCTGACGCAGATCCTCAACAGCCTGTTCGCCAACGCGCTGGAAGCGATGCCGCTGGGTGGCGCGTTGCGTGCCGAGGTGCTGATGCTGGATGGGCAGCAGGCCCGGCTGCTGCTCAGCGACACCGGCAAAGGCATGACCGAGCAGCAGAAACGCATGGTGTTCAAACCCTTTTTCACCACCAAGCAGGGCGGCCTGGGTGTGGGCCTTGCGTTGGTCAAACGCATCATGGAGCGCTTTGGCGGCTCGGTCGAACTGAGCAGCCGCGAAGAGGAAGGAACCCGCGTCAGCCTTACTTTCAACCTTGCAGCGGGAGGGGACCATGGATCACAGCATCCTGGTGGTAGAGGATGATGAAATCCTCGCCGACAACATTTGCACCTACCTGAAACTCAAAGGTTTCGAGGTGACGGTGTGCCACAGCGCCGAGCTGGCCCTGGAGCAGATCAAGCGGGCCCAGCCAGACGCGGTCATCACCGACAACTCGTTGCCCGGCATGAGCGGCCATGACCTGTTGCGCACCCTGGTGGCCCAGGCCCCGGAGCTCAAGGTGATCATGATGACCGGCTACGGCAACGTCGAGGACGCCGTGTTGGCCATGAAGGAGGGCGCCTTCCACTACCTCACCAAGCCGGTGGTGCTGGCCGAGCTCAAGCTGATGCTGGACAAGGCCCTGGCTACCGAGCGCATGGAGCGCACGCTGTCGTTCTATCAGGAGCGCGAGGCACAGAAGTCCGGTTTGCAGGCGCTGATCGGCGAGTCACCGGCCATGCTTGAGCTCAAGCACACCCTGCGCCAGGTGCTCGATGCCGAACGGCGCATGGCCAGCGACGATCTTCCGCCCGTGTTGGTTGAAGGCGAGACGGGCACCGGCAAGGAGCTGGTGGCGCGCGCCCTGCATTTCGACGGCAGCCGCGCCAAGGGGCCTTTCATCGAGTTCAATTGCGCGTCGATCCCGGCCAACTTGCTGGAAGCCGAGCTGTTTGGCCATGAAAAGGGCGCCTTCACCGATGCCAAGGACCGCCGCGTGGGCCTGGTCGAGGCGGCCGATGGCGGCACCCTGTTCCTCGACGAGATCGGCGAGATGGACCTGGTGCTGCAGGCCAAGCTGCTCAAGCTGCTCGAAGATCGCAGTATTCGCCGCATTGGCGCGGTGAAGGAGCGCAAGGTCGATTTGCGGGTGATCAGCGCCACCAACTGCAACCTCGAACAGATGGTGCAGCAGGGCAAGTTCCGTCGCGACCTGTTCTTCCGCCTGCGCATCATCGCCCTCAAGGTGCCCCGGCTGTATGCCCGTGGCCAGGACATCCTGCGCCTGGCGCGGCACTTCCTTGCCCACCATGGGCGGCGCTACGGCAAGCCAGGGCTGCGTTTTTCCGCCGAGGCCGAGGCGATGATGCTCGGCTACAGCTGGCCGGGCAATGTGCGCGAACTGCGCAACATGCTTGAGCAGACCGTATTGCTGGCACCCAGCGAGGTGATCGGTGCGCACCAGTTGAACCTGTGCCTGACCCTGGTTGACGAACCCGTGGCCCAACCGGCGTCAGCGACCATCTTCGAACTGCCCCGGCATGAACCGGAAAACGCTGGCAGCCTGCCGGACATGGAACGCGACATGGTTTGCCGCACCCTCGACCGCACCGACTGGAATGTCACCAAATCGGCACGCCTGCTGGGGCTGTCGCGGGACATGCTGCGCTACAAGATCGAAAAACTGGGGCTGACACGGCCGGACAAGCGGCAGTGGTGAGGTGGCATATGGGCCCTGACAGAGAGCGTGGGAGCGGGCTTGCCCCGCGATATGGGCCTTACTGGTTGACTCAGGGCCATGCCAAGCAAGCTGCGGGGCAGGCTGTTGCCTCAGGGCTTGCCGCTGGCGCCTTCACCTTGGCGGCCCATGCCCTCTGAGCCGCTTTCCCCCAGCCCCGGAAGATCGCGATCATCATTCTGCCGGGCTGCGGGACTGTCCGGGTCGTTGCCCTTGATCCGTGGGTCGGTATCCCGTGGCATGGGTTTCTCGATCGGATTGAGGGTGCTATCCACGCCCGGCTGTGGTGCCGGGTTGTGCGGATCGTCGGGGTAGGTGGCACCGGTGCCGGCGGCGAGCGCCAGGGGCGATGCAAGCAGGGCGGCAAACAGGAAGCAACGGTTCATCGGGCAAGCTCCTTGCGACACAAAGGCATAGGCCCCGCTTGCGCGGGGCCGCTGTCTCACTTGGGCCATGCCCTGGTCAGCAAGTTGCCATGAACCTGATCAACGGTCACACCACCTGGGCCAGCAACATGATGAAGATGATGCCGACCACCGAGAGGATGGTCTCCATCATGCTCCAGGTCTTGAAGGTCTCGGCCACGGTCATGTTGAAGTACTGCTTGACCAGCCAGAAACCGGCGTCGTTGACGTGGGACAGGATCAGCGAGCCGGCGCCGGTGGCCAGCACCAGCAGTTCGCGGTTGACGCCCGGCACCAGGTCGATCACCGGGGCAACGATGCCGGCGCCGGTGATGGTGGCGACTGTCGCCGAACCTGTGGCAATGCGGATCACCGCCGCCACCAGCCAGGCCAGCATGATCGGCGAAATATCGGCCTGCACGGCCATTTGCCCGATCACGTTGCCCACGCCGGTATCCACCAGCATCTGTTTGAAGCCGCCGCCGGCGCCGACGATCAGCACGATCGCGGCAGTGGGGGCGAGGCTCTGGTCGAGCATCTTCATGATCTGCTGGCGGCTGAAACCGCGGGCCGAGCCGAAGGTATAGAAGGCCAGCAGCAGGGCGGCGAGCAGGGCGGTGATCGGGTGGCCGATCAGGTCCATCCACTGGCGCACGATGTGCTCGGCCGGCAGTACCACGTCGGCGAAGGTCTTGAGCAGCATCAGCACCACCGGCAGCAGCACGGTGATCAGGGTCACGCTGAAGCTGGGCAGGTTCTTCTGGTCTGACTCACGGGCGATCTGGTCCATCAGCTCCTGGGAAGGGTTGCCGGGGATGTAGCGCGAGATGAAGTTGCCGAACAGCGGGCCGGCGATGACGGCGGTGGGCAGGGCGACCAGCAGGCCGTAGAAGATGGTCTTGCCGATGTCGGCATGGAAGATGCCGATCGCCAGCAATGGCCCCGGGTGCGGCGGCACCAGGCCGTGCACCACCGACAGGCCGGCCAGCAGCGGGATGCCGATCTTCACCAGCGACACCCCGGAGCGGCGGGCGACGATGAATACCAGGGGAATCAGCAGCACGAAGCCGATTTCGAAGAACAGCGGGATGCCCACCAGGAAGGCGGCGAACATCATTGCCCAGTGCACTTTCTGCTTGCCGAACGCGCGGATGAGCGTCTGGGCGATCTGGTCGGCGCCGCCGGAGTCGGCCATCAGCTTGCCGAGCATGGTGCCCAGCGCAAGGACGATGCCGACGAAGCCCAGCACGCCGCCAAAGCCGTCCTGGAACGATTTCATCACCTTGGCCACCGGCATGCCGGAGGTCAGGCCAAGAAAGCCTGCGGCCAGGGTAAGGGCAACGAAGGGGTGGACCTTGAAATGGGTGATCAGCAGGATGAGCCCGATGATGGTGACCATCGCGTCGAGCAGCAGGAAGGTATCAGTAGCCAGTCCGAACATGGTTCGTAAGCCTCGGTCTTGTCGTTGTTGTTTTGGCGTAGCTTGGTTTTGAGCGTTCGCCGCTTTCAGGTGGCGAGATAGCGCTATCTTTGGTGAGCCGGAAAACCGCCGGGTCAGGCAGTCCGCGCCAGGGGCCGCTCACCGCAAGGCTTTAGCCAGTCATGCACGGTCTCGGCGAGGGCCTCGATCGGGCGGGTGGCATCCAGCGCCAGGGTGAGGGGTTCGCCGATCGGTGATTCCAGGGCGGCGAACTGGCTGTCGATCAGACTGGCCGGCATGAAGTGGCCGGGGCGGGCGAGTACGCGCTTTTCGGCTTCCTGCGGGGTCAGTTCGAGGAATACGAAACCCAGTTCGGGCACGGCCTGGCGCAAGGTTTCGCGGTAGCGGCGCTTGAGTGCCGAGCAGGTGAGGATCGGGCGCTCGCCGGCTTTGATGATGGCCTGCAACTCTTCGCCCAGGCGCACCAGCCAGCCGGCGCGGTCGTCATCGTCCAGGGGGATGCCGGCGCTCATCTTGGCAATGTTGCTGGCGGGGTGGAAGGCATCGCCTTCGACCAGGCGACCGCCGCTGCGCGCAGCGATGGCGGCGCCGATGCTGCTTTTGCCGCATCCAGCTACACCCATCACCACTATCGCGGACAGGGGAAAGTTCATCGGTACCTCCTGCTGGGTGAGATAGCGCTGTCTCGACCAAGGCGAAACGAGAGTGCGAGCGCCACCCTCCCGGGTGTTATTGATTTTGTCTTAGGCAGTATGGACGCTACCTGCATGGCTGCTACCAAGATTGCATTGCCTGCGTCCAGAGACAGCGCTACCTTAGTGACCGTTCCTCATTCCTGCAAGTAGTAAAATTACAACATTCATGTCTCGCATCGGCTCGCGCACCACAGGTCGTCCCACTCTGGCGGAAGTCGCCAGGCTTTCCGGGGTATCCCCGATTACCGCTTCCCGCGCCCTGCGCGGAGTCAGCACTGTGGCCCCGGAACTGGTGGCCAAGGTCGTGGCGGCAGCTGGCAGCCTGGGCTACGTTGCCAATCCGGCGGCGCGGGCCTTGGCCTCGGCGCGCAGTCAATCGGTGGTGGTACTGATTCCGTCATTGTCGAACCAGCTGTTCATCGACACCCTCGAAGCCATTCACGAGGTCATGCGCCCGCGTGGTCTGGAAGTGCTGATCGGCAACTATCACTACGATATTGCCGAGGAAGAGAACCTGATTCGCAACTATCTCGCCTATCAGCCTTGTGGCATGTTGCTCACCGGTTTCGAGCGCAGTGAGGGTTCGCGACAGCTGCTTGCGGCCAGCCATGTGCCGTGCGTGCACATGATGGAGCTGGGCGGTGAAGAGGGCGTCTTGTCGGTTGGGTTTTCCCAGCATCAGGCCGGGCGTGCGGCGGCGCAGCATCTGATTGCGCGTGGGCGGCGGCGCCTGGGGTTCATCGCGGCGCAACTGGACCCGAGGGTGATGCAGCGTGCCGAGGGCTTCCGTCAGGCTTTGGCGGAGGCTGGGTTGCAGGCGCCGGAGCTGGAGTTGCTTGACCCGCAGCCTTCGTCGATTGGTCTGGGCGGAGAGTTGTTCAGCCGTTTGCTGGCACAGGCGCCGGATGTCGATGGGGTCTTTTTCTGTAACGACGACCTGGCGCAGGGGGCGGTGCTGCAGGCGTTGCGTGAGGGGGTTGCGGTGCCTGGGCGGGTGGCGATGATCGGGTTCAACGATCTGCCGGCTTCGGCGCACATGGTGCCGCCGTTGACGTCGATTCGTACGCCGCGGGCGGCGGTTGGGCGGGGGGCGGCGCAGGCGTTGCTGGCGATGCTTGATGGTAAGCGGGTGGTGGCTGAGCAGCAGGATCTGGGGTTTGAGTTGATGCAGCGGGAGAGTTCTTGATCGTTGCTTTCAAGTTTCAAGTTTCAAGTTTTTGGGTTTTTGTTTGTTTTGATAGTTGTATGCACATTCATTTGTGATATCGACGCGAAGTCACCTTTCCGCCCTTACGGCGGGTTACTTTGGTCTTGGCCAAAGTAACCAAAGCCGCTCGCTCCATTCATACGGCCCCTACGCTGCGCTTCGGGGTCCCTTCGCTCCGGCGTCTTCCGGGCCCGCGCGGCCTCCGACTTGCTGCGCAAGTCTACATCTCGCGCCTTCGGCTGCGCCGAAGGGTGCTGCGCACCAGGGCCCTCCAGACGCCTACGCTCAGCCTCCTGAAGTCGCGAAGTTAGGGGCGGCGCCTGGGCTGGCGTTAGCTGTCGCTAGTTGGATTAGTWGGGAACTCAGGATTGCAATCGCTGGCAAGCCAGCTCCCACARGTAAATGCCAAACTTTCAGGCTTACGCTGTACCTGTGGGAGCCGGCTTGCCGGCGATAGGGCCCGAATAAACAATTCATAAACAACAGCCAAACATAGATGGCTGTACCACTGCTCTTGATCTGCTCTTGATCTGCTCTTGATCTGCTCTTGATCTGCTCTTGATCTGCTCTTGATCTGCCCTTGATCTGCTCTTGATCTGCTCTTGATCTTGCTTCTAAGCGCGCGATAGTCCAGGCAACACAAATTGCGACTTCAGGAGGCCGAGTGGAGGTGACTGTAGGGCCCAGGTGCGCAGCGCCCTTCGGCGTAAGCCGAAGGCGCGAGATGTAGACTTGCGCAGCAAGTCGTAGGCCGCGCGGGCCCGGAAGGCACCGGAGCGAGGGGACCCCGGAGCGCAGCGCAGGGGCCGTATGATGGAGCGGGCGGCTTTGGTTACTTTGGCCAAGACCAAAGTAACCCGCCGTAAGGGCGGAAAGGTGACTAAAAGTCGCCACCGCCGCTGAATGCGCATACATCTATCAAAACCAACACTCTGAAAGCCGAAGCCGAAGCCGAAGCCGAAGCCGAAGCCGAAGCCGAAGCCGAAGCCGAAGCCGAAGCCGAAGCCGAAGCCGAAGCCGAAGCCGAAGCCGAAGCCGAAGCCGAAGCCGAAGCCGAAGCCAAAACCAAAACCAAAACCTCACCCAGCCAACCCCCGCCCCTTATGCGCCAACACCGTATAAATACAAGGCAACACAAACAACGTAAACAACGTCCCAATCGACATCCCCGTAGCAATCACCAACCCGATATCAAACCGACTGACCGCCCCAGCCCCAGTCGCCAGAATCAACGGCACCATCCCAAACACCATGGCCGCCGTGGTCATCAGCACCGGCCTCAGCCGAATCGCCGCCGCCTCCTCGATCGCCTCACGCACCCCCAGCCCCTTCTCCTCCCGCAACTGATTGGCAAACTCGACGATCAAAATGCCGTGCTTGGTAATCAGCCCGATCAAGGTCACCAGCCCCACCTGGGTATAGATATTCATGCTCGACACCCCAAGAAACAGCGGCAACAACGCCCCACAGATCGACAACGGCACCGTCACCAGAATCACCAAAGGATCACGGAAACTCTCGAACTGCGCCGCCAGCACCAGGAAGATGATCGCCAGGGCCAGGCCAAAGGTCATCCACAGCGCGCTGCCTTCCTGCACGAACTGCCTCGCCGTACCGGCATAGTCGACCGAGAAGCCTTCAGGCGCTTCCTCGCGGGCGATGGCCCGCACGGTGTCCAGCGCCTCGCCCATGCTCACCATCGGCACCCCCTGGATGATCGCCGAGTTGAGCTGCTGGAACTGGTTGAGCTGGCGCGGCCGGGCGCGGTCGCTGAGGGTGATCAGGGTCGATAACGGCAGCAATTGGCCCTGGTCATTCTTCACGTAGTAGTTGTTCAGCCAACCGGGGTTGGCGCGGTAGGGCCGCTCGACCTGGGCGATCACCTTGTAGCTGCGGCCCTCCAAGGTAAAACGGTTGATCTCCGCCTCGCCCAGCAGGGTGGCCAGGGTGCCGCCCAGGGCATCCATGGACACGCCCATCTGCGCCGCCTTGGCGCGGTCGATGTCGATCAGCACTTCAGGCTTGTCGAAGGCCAGGTCGATATCGAGGAACGCGAACTTGCCCGAGGCCTCGGCACGGGCCTTGATGCGCTGGGCCACATCCAGCAGGGCAGGGTAGTCACCGGCGGTGTTGATCACGAACTGGAACGGCAAGCCTTCACCGGTGCCCGGCAGAGAGGGCAGGTTGAAGCCGAAGATCTGCAGGCCGCCGATCTGTGAAAGTTCGGCCTGCACCAGCGGCAGCAACGCCATCTGCGTGCGTTCGCGCTCGCTCCAAGGCTTGAGCAGGAAGCCGCCAATGCCGGTTTGCACCCCATTGAAACCGTTGATCTGGAACGACGAGTAGTACTCGGGGAAGGTCCTGAACAGCGGCGTGAACTTGTCGGTGTAGGCATTGAGGTAGTCGAGGTTGGCGGTCTGCGGCGAGCTGCTCATCATGAAAATCACCCCCTGGTCCTCATCCGGCGCCAGTTCGTTGCGGGTGAACATCAAAAGCACCGGAATCAGGCATAGGATCAGCACGGCGAACACCAGCACCACCGGGCGGCTGTCGAGGGTGCCGTGCAGCAGGCGCTGGTAACGCAGCTTGAGGTGCTCGAAGATCAGGTCCAGGCGATGGGCAAGGCCCGTAGGATTCTGCTCGTGGCGCAACAGCAGGGCGCACATCATCGGCGACAGGGTCAGGGCGACGATGCCGGAAATGATCACCGCACCCGCCAGGGTGAGGGCGAACTCCTTGAACAAGGCACCGGTCAAGCCGGTGAGAAAACCGATCGGCGCGTACACGGCCGCCAGGGTGATGGTCATCGACACCACCGGCAAGGCGATCTCCCGTGCGCCCTCCAGCGCCGCCTCGAACGGGGTCTTGCCTTCTTCGATATGGCGATGGATGTTCTCCACCACCACGATGGCGTCGTCCACCACCAGGCCGATGGCCAGGACCATGGCCAGCAGTGTCAGCAGGTTCAGCGAGTAGCCCATCATCTGCATGAAGAACAGCACGCCGATCATCGACAGCGGGATGGTCACCACCGGGATCACCACCGAGCGCAGGGCGCCGAGGAACAGAAACACCACGACAATGACGATCAGCACCGCCTCGCCCAGGGTCTTGATCACTTCATTGATCGAGGCCTGGATGAACAGCGTGGCGTCGTAGGCGATCGACACCTTGAGGCTCGACGGCAGCTCCTCTTCCAACTGCGGCATGAGCTTGCGCACTTCCTTGATCACGTCCAGCGGGTTGGCCGCCGGGGTGGCCTTGATGCCGATGTACACCGACGGCGTGCCGTCGAACGAACTGACCGTGTCGTAGTTCTCGGCGCCCATCTCGATGCGTGCCACATCGCCCAGCAGTACCCGGCTGTCGCCGGCGGTCTTGACCGGCAGGGCGGCGAAGGCCTCGGCGGTCTTGAGTTCGGTGCTGGCGTTGATGCTGGTCACCACGTACTCGCCCTTCACCTCACCGGCGGCAGCGAGGAAGTTGTAACGGCGCACCGCATTGGTCACGTCCACCGCCGACAGGCCGAAGCCGGCCAGCTTCACCGGGTCGATCCAGATGCGCATGGCGAACACCTGGTTGCCGAGGATCTGCGCTTCGGCCATGCCGGGCAGGGTGGCCAGCTTGGGCTGGATCACCCGCGACAGGTAGTCGGTGATCTGCGGGTTGCTCATCTGGGTGCTGTAGAAACTGATGTACATCAGTGCCGAGGCGTCGGCGGCTTCCTTGCTCAGCACCGGGTCTTCCGAGTCCTGCGGCAGCTTGTTGCGCACCTCGTTGGCCTTGGCCAGCAGCTGGGTGAACAGGCGGTCGGTGTCGGCGCCGATGCGTGCGTAGACCGAGATCACCGAGAAGTTCTGCCGGCTTACCGAGGTCATGTAGTCGATGCCATCGGCGCTGGCCAGGCTCTGTTGCAGCGGCTGGGTGATGTAGCCCTGGATGGTCTCGGCGTTGGCCCCGGGGTAGGCGGTGGTCACCGTGATCAGGGCGTTTTCCATGGCCGGGTACTGGCGGATCTGCAGTTTGCTCCAGGCTTGCAGGCCCAGCAGCAGGATCAGCAGGCTGACCACGCTGGCCAATACCGGGCGACGGATGAACGGGTCGGTGAATGCCATGACCGCCTCCCGTTCAGTTCGTGCCAGGCGCGGCAGGTTTCAGGGCCTGGTCGTCGCTGATACGGATTGCCGCGCCGGGGCTCAGCTTGAGCTGGCCGGCGGTCACCACCTGGTCGCCGGCCTGCAGGCCCTTGCTCACCACCACCCAGCCATCGCGCCGTTCGCCGGTCTGCACGGTGCGCTGTTCGGCAATCAACTGCGGTTGGCCGTCGGCACCGGGCACTGGCTGACCGTCCTCGGCCTTCTTCGGGCTGATCACATAGACCGAGTTGCCGTACAGGGTGAAGGTGATGGCGTTTTCCGGCACCACCACCTGCGGTTGCGGGTTGGGCAGCAGCAGCTGCAGGCTGGCGAACATGCCCGGCAGCAGCTTGCCGTCGGGGTTGGCCAGGGTAGCGCGGGCCAGCAGGTTACGCGTGCTTTCCTCGACCTTCGGGTTGATCGCACTGAGGCTGGCGGGGAAGGTCTGGCCTGGGTAGGCGGCCACCTGCACCAGTACCTGTTGGCCCAGGCTCAGGTGCGGCAGGGCCTGCTCGGGCACGTTGAAGTCGACGTAGAGGCTGGACAGGTCCTGCAGGGTGGCGATCACCGTGCCACTGGCGAGGTAGGCGCCGACATCTACCTGGCGAATGCCGATGGTGCCGCTGAACGGCGCACTGATGCTTTTTTTCGCCAGCGACGCCTTGAGCTGATCGACCACCGCCTGGTTGCGCCGGTACTGGGTGGTAAGGCGGTCGAATTCACCGCGGGAGATGGCCGAGTCGCCGACCAGTTGGCTGCCGCGGCCGAAGTCGACCTTGGCCAGGTTGAGGTCGGCCTGGGCGGTGCCGAGCAGCGCGGTTTCCTGGTCGTGGTCCAGTTGCAGCAGCAGTTGCCCGGCCTTGACCTGCTGGCCCGACTCGAAGTGCAGCGACTTGACCGTGCCGGCCACTTCCAGGCTCAGTTCCACGCCCTGAAAAGCCTTGAGGCTGCCGACCGCCGGCAGGCGCTGCTGCCACTGGCGCAGTTCGGCCTGGGCCGCGGCAACGCTGACCGGCGGCTTGGGCTGGCTGAACATCTGCACCTGCTTGTAGATGGAGAAGGCCTTGATGCCCCCCAGGATCAGCACGATCAGCAAGACAACGGCCAACATGATCAGCATGCGGCGGCGCAACATGGTCCGGTTCCCTGGATGCGAGGTTGTTATGGAGTACGCGCGACCACGGGCGATCCTGCCCACGCGCGATGGGGCAAGTATTGTCGGTTTTTCGGAAAAGGGGAGGGCCTTATCGCGGGGCAAGTCGCAGCGGCGCACCGCCGCTCCCACGGCCTGGACTGACCCAGGAATGGAATGGAGACCCTGGGTCAGTCCATTCCTTCGTGGGAGCGGCGGTGCGCCGCTGCGACTTGCCCCGCGATAAGGCTTTTACGAGAAATCAGGCCAGGTGCAGGTGGTTGTCCCAGAACCCGGACGGCAGGTTCATCGGTTGCCCGATCAGCTCTGCCTTGCGGCAGTCATAGAAACGGCAACGCCCCTGCCCGGAGGTGACGACGAAACCATCCTGCACCGCACCCACCCCGGCGCAATCGGGCATCGGTGCATCGAGCTTCACCGCGCCGCTGTCCAGGTCCCAGATGAACAACCGATTGGCCCGTGGCGCGGTCAGCGCCACCAGGCGCAGGTCGCTGTGGATGGCGACGCTGGCGGTGTACTGGGCCATCGACTGCAACTGCCGCTCGGGCACCGGGAAAGCCTTGAACGGCTCGCCGGGGCGTTTGATCGCCAGCAGCTCGGCCGTCTCCTCCGAGCCGCCCATGAACTGCTGGCAGGCCGCGATGGTGCCGTCGTCGCCCACCGCCAGGTGGCGCACGCTGTTCATCTGCTGGGCCAGGGTTTCCTTGCTCAGCAGGGTGCCGTCGCGCTGCATCAGCACCAGGCTCGGCTGCATGGCGTCGAGGTTCATCTCTACCCGGCTTTCGGCTTCGGTGCGGATGCCGCCGTTGGCCACCACCAGCGTCTCGCCGTCGGGCAACCAGGCCACTTCGTGGGGGCCGATGCCGTGGGTCGAGAGCTCGCCGGTGTGCACCAGGCGCTCTCCTTCGAAGCGGTACACCCCCAGCACGCCACGGCCTGGGTCGGTGGTGTCGTTCTCGGTGGTGTACAGCCATTCGCCGCCCTTGTGGATCACCGCATGGCCGTAGAAATGGCGGTGCGGCTGCGAGGTGACGGTTTGCAGCAGGCGCCCGTCGCGCAGGTCGATAAGGTAGCTTTCGGTGCCGGGCCGGCGGGCGACGAACAGGGCGATGGGCAGTTCGGGGTGGTTGATGATCGCGTGGCAACGCTGGGCCACCTGGGTGCTGAACACCTGGGTGCCGTCCAGGCGGAACCCGACGGCGTAGTGCTTGCCGTCGCCATCGTCGCGCGCCGAGAGCAGCAAGGGCTCGCTGCCTTTGTTGCGCAGCAGGCTCCAGCCGCCCAGGGTGAGGGCGCTGAGCAGTACGCTACCGAGTTTGATCGCCTGGCGTCGCAGCATGATCAGTCACCGTCGTTGGCGTTGAAGCCCAGTTGGATGTTGAGCGCCTTGGCCAGCTCGCCTTCGTGCAGGCGATGCAGGACGTTCAGGCTGTCGTAGATCTGGTTAAGCGCCTGCTGCCCGGCTTCGTCGGCCAGCAGCTCGCCGAGGGTCTTCTGGTTGTCGGCCAGCAGCTTGAGGGTGGCGGCGTAGGCGTCGTCGATCTTCTGTGCCAGCGCCGCCTGGTCTTTGCCCAGCAGGCCGCGCAGACCTTGGTTGTCGACCCCGACCCAGACGGTCTGAGCGGCCTTGAGCGACGCTTCCAGGCTCTTGAGCGAAGAATGGCTGCGCCAGGCTTCGGCCTGCAGCGGTTGCGGGATGCCCTTGCTCTGGCGACCCATTGGCGCACCGAGTTTCTTCTTCAGGGTGTCCAGGCCGGTGACCTGGGCGCGCAGCAAGTCGGCGATCGCTTCGTGGGAGTCGGCGTAGCGCTGGTTGGGGAACTTGGTCATCTGCGACAGCATGCCGTCGGTGCTGTTCCAGTTCTTGAGGATGTCCTCGGCCAGGACCTTCTGGTGTTCGCCGATCGCCACTAGCAGCGGGCAGTAGCGGGCTTTCTGTTCGGCCGTGGCCATGTCCGGCTTGCTGTCGAACAGGATGTACTCGTAGGCGGACAGGCCGCGCACCACGACGCTGGCCTTGCCCAGCGACTCGGCATCGACCGGCTTGTCGCCATTGACCAGTTGCTCGACCTGGCGGCCCACCAGGTTCTTCTTGTCCGGCCAGAATTGCACCTGCCAGGCGCGGTTGCCTTCGGCCAGCGGGCCGACCAGCAGCGGTTGCAGCTCGGCCCAGGCTTTCTGCGCATTGAGGAAGTCGGCGCGGGCGCTGTCCAGCGAGGTCTTGCCTTCGCAGTAGGCCAGGGCGCTGGCGGCCAACTGGCGGTCGGCCTCGACCCAGCGGCTGTAGGTCGGCAGGATCACCTGCTTGGCGATGGCGGCGGAGGTCACGGCTTGCGGGTCCTGCGGCGAGCAAGCGCCGAGGGCGAGTGCGGCGAGGCTGGTGAACAACAGTTTGGGTCGGAACATGCCCGGCTCCTTAGCGCGTTTTAAAGTGAATTCAGGAAGGCCAGCAGCGCGGCGCGCTGCTCGGCATTGAAGGTCAGTACCTGGTCGCGCGCCGTCTGGGCCTCGCCACCGTGCCAGAGCACGGCTTCAAGCAGGTCGCGGGCGCGGCCATCGTGGAGGAAGCGGGCGTCGCTGCTGACGGTCTGGCTCAGGCCGATACCCCACAGTGGTGGGGTGCGCCAGTCCTGGCCGTTGGCGGCGAACTCGGTGCGCTCGTCGCTCAGGCCCGGGCCCATGTCGTGCAGCAGCAGGTCGCTGTAAGGGCGTATCACCTGGCTGGCCAGCTCGGGCTCGGCGGCATCGGCGGCAGTGGTGAACTGTGGGGTGTGGCAGCTTTGGCAACCGGCCTGGTAGAACAGGTTCTTGCCGGCCAGCACCTGGGGGGCCGCGACGTCGCGGCGGGCTGGTACGCCCAGGTTGCGGGTGTAGAAGGTGACCAGGCGCAGGAGGTTGTCGCTGACCTCTTTTTCGCCATCGGCGCCGTCGCCATTGGGCGCGGCCAGGCAGTCGACCTGGGCCGGGGTGCAGTCGTCCTTGGGCAGCAGCGTGCTGGTCAGGCCCATGTCACCGGCGAAGGCATGCACGTTCTGCTGGTTGACGTTGGGTTGCCCGGCCTTCCAGCCGAAGCGGCCGACCACCGTCTTGCCCTGGGCGTCGTCCCAGACCCGGTTGGCACGGCCGCGGATGCCGTCGTGGTTACGGTCATCCGGGTCTTCGTTGGCCAGGATGTCGGCTTCGGCGATGGCTTCGAGCAGGCCGAGGCCGATCATCGGTGGGGCGATGCGGGCCGAGAAGCGGGTATCAGGGTGCATCGGGCCGTAGCCGAGCTGGGTGATCTGCAGGGTGGGGCGGCGCAATTCGACCTGGTGGCCGTCCTTGAAGGTGACGGTCTGGCTGTCGTAGCTCACCCGCACCTTGCCCTCCGGCGCCACGCCGGGCACGGCCATGTCCTGCAGCTGGGTGCCATAAACCGGCTCAGGCACCACGCCCAGGCGCTCGATGACATGGGCGTAGTAGGGCTGATCGGGGATCGACAGGCGTACCAGCATCGACACCGCGTTGCTGTCGCCGGGCTCCGGCGGGTGGCCGCGACCGTCACGCACGTGGCAGTTCTGGCAGGCGTTGGTGTTGAACAGTGGGCCCAGGCCATCACGAGCGGTGGTGGTGGACGGGGCGATCACCCAGGGGCTGCGAAAGAAGCTGTTGCCCACGGCGAAGTCCAGGCGCCGCTCGGGACTGAGGTTGGCCGAGGGCAGGGAGAAGGCGTTGCGGTCACTGCGCTGCACCGTAGCCTCGCCGCCGGAGAGGGCCTCACCGGGCTCGGCCTGGGTGAAACGCGGGGCGTCGTCACAGGCGGCAAGGGCGAGGGCCAGCAGCAGGGGGCTTAGGCGGAGCAAGGACATCGACAATCCTGGGCGTGGGCGAAAAACCGGCGTGCAAGCTTATCAGGCCGGCTGTTTTTGAATAAGAGCAATTTGCAATTGCTGGATGAAATCGCGGACATGTCGTGCACCCTGTGGGAGCGGGTTTACCCGCGATCACCGGCGCAGCCGGTGCCAGGTACCGAGTCGCCTGATTCGCGGGTAAACCCGCTCCCACAGGGATTTGTGTGGGTGAAACATGTAAAAAAGGCGACCCGAAGGCCGCCTCTTGTGAACCGCAGACGCAGATCAGAACTCGTGATCAGCGGTGTCCGGGTTCAGGTTGTCGATGCCCAGCTTGCCTGCGGCCTGCTCGATCGCGCCGGTCTGCTTGACCAGGGAGGCGATGGCGTCACGCACGATCTGGTTGCCGGCAGCGTTGTCGGCTGCGATCAGCTGGTCGTAGTGCTCGCCTTTGAGGGCGTGGTCGACGATCACCTGCAGCTTGGCTTCGGTGGCTTCCAGGTCGGCCTTGAGGGTGGCGTCGGCGGCCGGATCGGCCTTGGCCACCAGCGACGACAGGCTCGGGCCGCTCAGCTTGGTGCCGTCGGTGCGGGTGTACTCGCCCAGGTAGACGTTGCGGATGCCCTTGGCGTCATAGAAGTGCGAGTAGTGGGTGTTGTCGCTGAAGCAGTCCTGCTCGTCTTCCGGCGAGTTGGCTTCCAGCGAGACCTTCATGCGCTCGCCGGCCAGTTCGCCCAGCGACAGGCTGCCCATGCCGAACAGCATCTTGCGCAGGCCGTCGTTGACCGGCTCCGCTTCCAGAGTGGCGCGGTAGTTGTCGGCAACGTTCGGTGCCCAGTTGCCGACCATCTCTTCGAGGTCCTTGACCAGCAGCTGGGTGACCGATTTCAGGTAGGCGCGGCGGCGGTCGTTGTGGCCGCCGGTGGCGCCTTTGCCTTCCAGGTAGTCCGACGCCGGGCGGTTGCCCGCGCCAGGGCCGGTGCCGTTGAGGTCCTGGCCCCAGAGCAGGAATTCGATGGCGTGGTAGCCAGTGGCGACGTTGGCTTCGGAACCGCCCAGCTCGTTCAGGCTGGCCAGCTTCTCGGGAGTGATGTCCTTGACGTCGACCTTGTCTTCGCCAACCTGGATTTCGGTGTTGGCGATGATGTTGGCGCCGGCGGCCGGGTTGCCCAGGGCGTGCTCGTAGCTCTTGTCGACGTAGTCGATCAGGCCTTCGTCCAGGGGCCAGGCGTTCACCTGGCCTTCCCAGTCGTCGATGATGGTGTTGCCGAAGCGGAACGCCTCGCTCTGCAGGTACGGTACGCGGGCGGCGGCCCAGGCTTCTTTCGCGGCCTTCAGGGTCTGGTCGTTGGGGCTGGCGAGGAACGCGTCCACTGCGGTTTGCAGTTGCTTGGCGGTGCTCAGCGAGTCGCTGTACACGGCGTAGACCATCTCGGCGTAATGCTTGACCACGGCCTTGCCGGCGGCTTCATCGACAGCGCCCGGTGCGGCGGCGGTGGTGCTGGCGGCGGCAGGTGCCTGGGCTTGCGGCGCGGCGGCCTTGTCGTTCTTGCCTTCGCCGCAACCGGCGAGGGCGATGGCGATGGCGAGCAGACTGGCGGAGGCCAGAGGCATACGAATCATTATTGGTTTCCTGCGTCGTGTGGTTGGACCGTGCGGCGTGGCACGCGAAACCGCAACATCATGCGAAAGATTTGCATTTGCTGTAAAGGGGCGGGCGCGCATTTCATGCAAACGCCCGTTTGCGGTGCATCGGCATGTGTGGCGGGGGTTACAGCACCGAGACCTGGTTGCGCTGTGCCTGCTTGAGAAACGCGGTGAGCTCGCGCGACGACAGCGGCTTGCTGTAGTGGTAGCCCTGACCTTCGTGGCAGCCCTGGGCGATGATGTAGCTCTCCTGTTCGGCGGTTTCCACGCCTTCGGCGATGACCTGCATCCCCAGGCTCTTGCCCAGCTGGATGATGGCCCGGACGATGGTGGCGTCGTCGTCGTCGTCGAGCAGGTCCTGGACGAAGCTCTTGTCGATCTTGATCTTGTCCAGCGGCAGCGACTTCAGGTAGCTGAGCGAGGAATAGCCGGTGCCGAAGTCGTCGATGGCGATCAGCGCGCCTGAGCGGCGCAGGCTGAGCAGGTGCTGGGCGGCGGTGCTGATGTCTTCCATCAGACCGGTCTCGGTGACCTCCAGCTCCAGGCTGCGCGGCGGCAGGCGGTAGGCCTGCAGCAGGTTGTTGACCACCCGCGGCAGCTCGTTGTGGTGCAACTGCACGGTGGACAGGTTGACCGCCATGCGCAGTTCGCTGAAGCCCAGGTCGTGCCACTCGCGCAGCTGGCGGCAGGCCTGGTCGAGGACCCATTCGCCGATGCTGATGATGTTGCCGTTCTGTTCGGCCAGGGGGATGAACTGGTCCGGCGGCACCATGCCCAGCTCCGGGTGTTGCCAGCGCAGCAGTGCTTCGACACCGACCACGCGGTGGTCGCGGTAGCTGATCTGCGGTTGGTAGACCAGGTACAACTGGTTGCGCGGCAGGGCTTCGCGCAGGTCTTTTTCCAGTTCGCGGCGCCGGCGCATCTCGCTGTCGACGCTGGCGATGTAGAACTGGTAGCGGTTGCGCGAGCGGGCCTTGGCCAGGGTCATGGTCTGTTCGGCTTTTTGCAGCAATTTCTCGGTGCTGTCGCCATCTTCGGGGAACAGGGTGATGCCGATGGTGGCCCGCAGGCGGATCTGCTGGTGGTCGAGGTCGAACGGCGCTTCGAGGTCGTCGAGGATGCTCTGGGCCAGCTCGGCGGCTTCGTAGGGTTGTTCGATATTGGCCTGGACCAGGGCGAACTGATCGCCCCCCAGGCGGGCCAGGGCGCCCAGGCGGCCGCTGTGGGCGCGCAGGCGGTCGGCCAGGGCCAGCAGCAACTGGTCGCCAACCTGGTAGCTGAACTGCTCGTTGACCCCCTTGAAGTCATCCAGACCCACGCACAGCACTGCTACGCGCCGTTGCAGGCGGCCGCCGTCGTCGAGGATCTTGTCCAACTGCTGCTGCAACTGCTGGCGGTTGGGCAAGCCGGTGAGGAAGTCGTACTGGGCCATGCGTTGCAGGCTGTTCTCGGCTTCGTGGCGCAGGTGGGTGTTGCGCTCGATGGACGCCAGCAACTGGTTGGCGGTGTTGACCCAGATGCCCAGTTCGTTCTTCTCGTGGCCCTTGAGCAATGGAATCTGGTGCTGGCTGGGGCGGTCGGGGTTGATCTGGGTGAGGTGCTCGATGATCTTCGACAGCGGCTTGGTCAGCAGCCAGTGATACACCAGGTACAGCACCTGGCCCATGGCCAGGGCGCGCAATACCCCGGAAATGAAGATGATCACGGCGTTGATCAAAAAGCCTTCGCCGTAGCTGGAGGTGTCGAGGGTGATGCTCAGGTCGCCGTAGTATTCGCTGTACGGGCCGCGGCCGACCAGTTGCGTGGTGTAGGTGCGTTCCTGGCCAAGGATCGGGTCGGTCAGCCAGCGCATGGACATGTCCTGCAGCGGCCTGGATTTTTCCGCAAGCATGGTTTCGTTGGGGTGGCCGATGGAGGCCATGCGCACCGATTCGTCCTGGAACAGGCCTTCCATCACCTGCATGCCCATTTCCCGGTCAAGGCTGTACACCGCCTGGGTGGATGGGTCGCGGAACATGTCGAGAATGCGCTGGGCGTCACTGTTCACGGCCTGGCGAGTCTTGTAGACGTCGTAGACGATCTGCGCGCAGCTGAGCACGACGCCGACCGCCAACGCCGAGAGCAGCACCACCCTGAGCAACTTCACCGACAAGCTGTTGCGAAATTCCAGCTTCAAAGGGGTTTCCTTAATCCATGCGCATGCCATTATTTTGCCATCAATTCTGGCAACAAGACTATCGACCGATTGCCCGCCCATCGACGGAATTGCCCTTGGCTCTATATCGGTCGAGCGGCCATGCGACTTGAGTGCGCTGCATCAACTTTCCAGAAATTTGATGTTAGCGCGCTCTGCGTGCTGAGCAAGAGCGCAAAGGCAGACAACGCGCGAAAAAAAGCCGAAAAAAACCCGGCGGCTGCCGGGTTTTCTTACAAGGCTTGGCTGATCAGGCGGTGAAGACCTTGCCTTCGAACTGCTCGGCAACGAACTTCCAGTTGACCAGGTTCCAGAACGCCTCGACGTACTTCGGACGCAGGTTGCGGTAGTCGATGTAGTAGGCGTGTTCCCAGACGTCGCAGGTCAGCAGCGGGGTGTCGCCGCTGGTCAGCGGGCAGCCGGCGCCGATGGTGCTGGCCAGGGCCAGGGAGCCGTCGGCCTTCTTCACCAGCCAGCCCCAGCCGGAACCGAAGGTGCCGACCGAAGTCTTGGTGAACTCTTCCTTGAACTTGTCGAAGGAACCGAAAGCGGCGTTGATGGCATCAGCCAGGGCGCCGGTCGGCTGGCCACCGCCGTTTGGCGACAGGCATTCCCAGTAGAAGGAGTGGTTCCAGATCTGAGCGGCGTTGTTGAAGATGCCACCCGAAGAGCTCTTGACGATCTCTTCCAGGGTCTTGCCTTCGAATTCGGTGCCTGGGACCAGGTTGTTCAGGTTCACGACGTAGGTGTTGTGGTGCTTGTCGTGGTGAAACTCCAGGGTTTCCTTGGAGATGTGCGGCTGCAGGGCATCGTGGGCGTACGGCAGCGGCGGCAATTCAAAAGCCATGGTGGATCTCCTGATTCAGGTCTGTTCGCGGTTTGCGCAAGGCCGATCACGGGCGGCCCGGTGAGCGTCGGCGAGTTTGTACTCTTTGCGACGCAAGGGCTGGATCATAGCACCCGGACTTGCGCATAACCACGCAACAACTATAGGGAATAGAGGTTCCAGAGCGGTTGGCGTGGCTGACCGGCGGGCTGGGGGCCATTGTCAATGCGTACATGTGGGAGCGGGTTTACCCGCGAATGCGATGTTGCATCAACCGCCGCATTCGCGGGTAAACCCGCTCCCACAGGGATAGGCGTCAAGGTTTAATGGCGGCGTTCGACGATATAGCGGGCCAGTGCCCGCAGCGGCTCGGCGCTGTCGCCGAAGCCGGCGAGGGCGCCCAGCGCCTGGTCGCGCAGCTCCAGGGCATAGGCCTTGGCCGCGTCCAGCCCGAGCAGCGCCGGGTAGGTCGGTTTGTCGCGGGCGATGTCGGCGCCCTGGCGTTTGCCCAGGGTGGCGGTATCGCTCTCCACATCGAGGATGTCGTCCTGCACCTGGAAGGCCAGGCCGATGGCCTGTGCATAAGTCTGCAGGGCGTCGAGCTGGGCCTGGTCGGCGCGGGCGCTGGCCAGGGCGCCGAGGCGCACGCTGGCTTCGATCAGCGCGCCGGTCTTGTGCCGGTGCATGTATTCCAGGGCCTGCTGGTCGAGCTTGACGCCCACCGAACCAAGGTCGATGGCCTGGCCGCCGACCATGCCGGCGGGGCCTGCGGCCTTGGCCAGGGCCTGGACCATCTGCAGGCGGATGCTGTCGGCCTGCGGGCTCAGCGCCGGGTCGAGCAGGGCACTGAACGCCAGGCTTTGCAGGCCGTCGCCGGCGAGGATGGCGCAGGCTTCGTCGAAGGCTTTGTGGGTGGTCGGCTGGCCGCGACGCAGGTCGTCGTCGTCCATGGCCGGCAGGTCGTCATGCACCAGCGAGTAGGCGTGGATCAGTTCCACCGCGCAGGCCGCGCCGTTGGCCTGTTCGGCCGGCACGCCCAGGGCCTCGCAGGCGGCGTAGGCGAGCAGCGGGCGCACGCGCTTGCCACCGTTCATCACGCTGTAGCGCATGGCGGCGTACAGGCGCTCGAGTTCCTTGGAGGGGGCCTTGAACAGCGTCTCGAGTGCGGCGTCGACCCGTACCTGGGCGCTGGCCTGGTAACCGGCGATCATGCCTCTGGCTCCGCGTCGAACGGCTGGGCAGCCAGCTCGCCGTCACGCTCCAGCAGGATCTGCACCTTTTGCTCGGCCTGGGCCAGGGCGCCCTGGCAGTCACGGGTCAGGGCGATGCCTTGCTCGAAGGCGGCCAGCGACTCTTCCAGCGACAATTCGCCGTTCTCCAGGCGCTCGACCAGGGCTTGCAGGTCGGCGAGGGACTGTTCGAAATCGATGGAGGCTTTTTTGCGGGCCATGGCGACTGTCTCGGTGGTATTCAGAACGGCGCGACACTAGCAGAGCGGGGCAGGGGGAGCAAATCAGCAAGGCTTTGGTCTTATCTTGTTGCATTTGAACGGGCGCAGATGGCTTGCAAATCCTGTTGCTTTCAGATTGTGAGGGGGTTGGCCCTCTGCCATACTCCGCGCCCTCTGGCCCGCGGGCTGGCGCCCCCCTTTGATGTCACGTAACGGACTACGTTGTGAGCTTCCTTTCGATCGAATTCAGCCTCTGCTTCACGCTGTTCTTCATTGTCTACTGGAGCCTGTGCTGGAGTGCACGGCTACAGAACCTCCTGCTTCTGGCGGCCAGCTATGGCCTGGTGGCGAGCTTCAGCCTGAACTCGCTGTACATCCTGCTGGGCTACAGCGCACTGGTGTACCTGCTTGGGCTGCTGGCCGGGCGCTACCCCGGGCGGCGGTTCTGCGGCGTGCTGCTGCTGACCCTGGTGCTGGGCTGCTTCTACCTGTTCAAGTACCAGGCCTTCTTCGTCGAAGGCGTGCAAGCCGCGCTGGCGGCGGCCGGGCTGGACGTGTCGCTGCCGTTGCTGGAATTGCTGGTGCCTATCGGCCTGTCGTTCTACACCTTCCATTCGGTCAGCTATCTGGTATCGATCAACCGTCGCGAACTGGCGCCGGCCACACCGCTGGACCTGGCCCTGTACCTGGCGTTCTTCCCCAGCCTGGTGGCCGGCCCGGTCAACCGTGCACTGCACATGCTGCCGCAGATCCGCCCGCAGGGCCTGCGCCAGGTACTGGAGCCGCAACGGGCGCTGGGGCTGATCGCGCTGGCGGTGGTCAAGCTGTTCTTCCTCAGCGCCTGGCTGGGCAGCGAGTGGGTCGACCCGGTGTTCGAAACCCCGGGCAGCTTCACCCCCGAGCAGGTGCTGTTGAGCGTGTACGGCTACAGCCTGCTGATCTACTTCAACTTCAGCGGCTACACCAACCTGGTCACCGGCATCGCCCTGCTGTTGGGGTTCCGCCTGCCGGAGAACTTCAACGCACCTTATGCTGCGCACAATCTCAAGGAATTCTGGGGGCGCTGGCACATCAGCCTGTCGCGCTTCATCCGTGACTACGTCTATATCCCTCTGGGCGGCAACCGCAAGGGCGTGTGGCGCGGCAACCTGAACATGCTGCTGGCGATGCTGGTGTCCGGGCTGTGGCATGGCGCCAGCATCAACTTCATTCTGTGGGGTGCGCTGCACGGGGTTGGCCTGGCCCTCTCCAAGCTGTTCAGCCAGCTGCTGCCGGGCTTCGCGCAGATGCCGGGCGCTGGCCTGCTGGCACGCCTGATGACCTTCCACTACGTGGCCTTTGCCTGGATCTTCTTCCGCAGCCCGACGCTGGACGGCGCCGTGGAGATGCTCGGTGACATCGCCCAGCTGAGCCTGGCCGGGCTCAACAGCGCCACTGGCCTGATGCTGCTGGCCTGCGTGCTGTACATCGCCACTTATCCACAGTGGCTGGCAGTGCTGCGCAAGGGCTTTGCCGCCAGCCAGCGGCTGCCCTGGCAGTTGTACCCAGTGCCCTTGGGGATCGGCGTATCGCTGGTGATTTTCGCGTCGCAATCGGGTGTGCCGGGGTTCATCTATGCAAGCTTCTGATAGCAAACAGCTGTTTCAGGTGCAGATGGGCGCGGCCCGTGCGTTGTACGCGATCGTGGTCACTACCGCCTTGTTGTTCTGGCTGAACCAGGACTCGATCAGGCTGTACTGCCAGCAGAAATACCACCAGAGCTGCGAGATCCCGTTGCTCGGCCCGCTGCCGGCCTGGCGCTTCGGGGCGCAGCTGACGGCGGCGCTGGAGCAGGGCCGCGACAGCCTCATCGAGCAACTGCAAGCGGCGCAGCAGCAGGTCGCAGGGCCAGTGCCCGAGGTGCTGCCCGCGCCGATACCGGTGGTCACGGTCAACCTGGAAACACCGGCGGCGCTGGCCCAACCCTTGCCGGCGGCGCCAGTGGCCAAGCCGGTGGCCCCGCCGGAGCATGCCCCGCAGCCACAGGTGGCTGTTGCAACACCACCGGCGCCAGCGGCCCCGGACTTGCTGCAACCTGGAACCGTGGTTTCCCTGGCCGCCGGCGACGACGTACTGCTGGTGGGCGACTCGCTGATGCAGGGCGTGGCCCCGCACCTGGCCAACAGCCTGCGCAAGCGCTACCAGATCCGCACGGTCAACCTCAGCAAGCAGAGCACCGGCCTGGCCTACCCGGGCTTCTTCAACTGGCCGAAAACCGTGGCCGAGACCCTCGCCCACGAGCCGAACATCCGCCTGATGGTGGTGTTCCTCGGCCCCAACGACCCCTGGGACATGCCCCAGGGCAAGGGCAAGCCGTTCCTGCGCTTCAAGTCGCCGGAGTGGGAAGTGGCCTATCGTGCACGTATCGACTCGATCCTCGACCAGGCCCGCGTGCACAACGTGCAGGTGCTGTGGGTCGGGCCGCCGAACATGGAGAAGCCGCGGCTGTCCACGGCCATGGGCTACCTGAGCGGCCTGTACCAGCAGCAGACTGCGCTGTTCGGCCAGCACTATGTGTCGGCCAACCCGATCCTCGGCTATGCCGACGACGGGTTTGCCGCGACGGTGCTGACGCCCGAGGGCAAGCGGGTCAAGGTGCGGGTCGACGACGGCATTCATTTCACCATCACGGGCCAGAAGATGATCGCCGCACAGGTACTGTCGCTGATCAGCTTGCCGGGCCTGACCGTTACAGGACACTAAGATGCGCCAATGGCATCACTTGCTGGGCGTGGCCCTGCTGATCAGCGCCGTACCCGCGTGCAGCACCGGCGCCAACAGCGTGGCCACCCAGCCCGCCGCACGGCCGGCAGCCGCGCCCGTGGTGCGCCAGGACGGCAATGTCGGCCTGCTCGCCGGCAAGTTGCGCAACGCCGGCCGCGCGCCGGTTGGCATCGTCCAGCTGGGCGACTCGCACACCGCCGCCGACCTGTTCAGCGGTGAGCTGCGCCGCCTGTTGCAGGCGCAATACGGCGATGGCGGTATCGGCCTGGTGCCGGCCTCGTCGGTGCCGGGCATCCGCAATGACCGGGTGATCATCAAGAGCGAGGCGCGCCAGTGGCAACTGGTGTCGGCACGCAACCAGCAGAGCAGTCAGTTCCCGCTTGGCGGTTACCTGTCGCTGCCGCAGGCCAACCGCTCCAGCGTGCTGTTGCAGGCGCGCGATGAAGACCGCCAGCGCTACAAGGTCTCGGCGTTGTACCAGTCCACCGGCAATGCCACGCTGCTGGCCAACGGCGGCCAGCGCCGCCCGCTTGCCATCAGCAACGGCCAGTGGCGCTTCAGCCCGGTCTTCGCCAATCTCGGCCTGCCGGTGCAACTGAGCGTCGAGGGCGGCAGCAGCATCGCGTTGGGCGGCTGGTACCTGCAGGGGCAGAAGAATGCCGGGGTGATCTACTCGGCGCTCGGCATCAATGGTGCCCGCCAGGAGGTGGTGGACAAGTGGCAGCCGGGTTGGCTGGACAGCCTCAAGGCCGTGCGGCCGGACCTGGTGATCCTGGCCTATGGTACCAACGAGGCATTCGACGACACCCTCGACCTGGGGCTGTACCAGTCGCAGCTGGAAACCACGCTGCGCAGCCTGCGCAAGGATCTGCCGCAAGCGGCGATCCTGCTGGTCGGTCCGCCGGACTCGATCAAGCGGCGCAAGGCGGGGAGTTGCGCGGCGCGTCAACCACAGCCGCTGGCGGCGGTGATCCGCATTCAGAAGCAGCTGGCACAGCGGCACAAGGCGCTGTTCTGGGACTGGCAGGCGTTCATGGGCGGTCCGTGCTCGATTGCCGGTTGGCAGGCCAATGGGCTGGCGCGGCCGGACCTGGTTCACCTGACGGCTGACGGCTATCGCAAGAGTGCGGCGGGGTTGTATGCGTACTTGAAGGGGCCGTTGGGGTTGCGTTGAGTTTCAGGCCCATCGCGGGGCAAGCCCGCTCCCACAGGGTATCGTGGGAGCGGGCTTGCCCCGCGATGCTTTTGTCAGGCCGGCTCGGCCTCGAGCGCCAGCATGGCTTCGCGATAGCGCGCCAATTCCTCGATGGTCAGCACCGGCAGGTTGTACTGCCGGGCATACACCGCCACTTGCTCACCCCGGGCCATGCTGCCATCGGGGTTCATCAGCTCGCACAGCACCGCTGCCGGGCGCAGGCCGGCCAGGCGCGCCAGATCCACCGAGCCTTCGGTGTGGCCGCGACGGGTCAGCACGCCGCCGTCGCGGGCGCGCAGCGGGAACACATGGCCGGGGCTGACGATATGCCGCTGCTGCGCGGTGGAGCGCAACGCCGCCTCGATGGTGGTGATGCGATCCTGGGCCGAAACGCCGGTGCTCACGCCCTCGGCCGCTTCGATGGTGACGGTGAAGCCGGTACCGTGGCGGGCCTGGTTGTTCGGCACCATCGGCGCCAGTTGCAGGGCGTCGACGGTGGCTTCGTCCAGGCACAGGCAGACGATGCCGCTGCAGTCGCGGATCATCATGGCCATGGTCTGCAGCGAAAGGTTCTCGGCGGCGGCGACGATATCGGCTTCGTCCTCGCGGTCGTCGTCGTCGAGCAGCAGCACCGGGCGCCCGGCCTGGAAGGCGGCGACGGCGGCAGTCACGTTGGGGAATTGCTTGTTGAGCAAGGTGGACATGAAACGCTCCTCGTGAATGATCGATGAACGTCTCGGGGCGAACAAAATGCGCGCGCAGGGGCGCCCGGATGGCCCCTGCCTGACGCCTTCTTTCATCCGGACTATGACCGTCGGCTCTGGAGTCGCACCAGATCTGCTGACCCCCGGCATGGCCGGGGCGCTCGCGGGCTCATCTTTCGATTTACCGCCGGTGGGGACTTTCACCCCGCCCTGAAGACCGGGCAAGCATACAGCACTGTGCCACCCTGCTGGCAAGCGGCCGGTCTACGACCTTCGGCGGTATCATGGCGGCAAAAGCTCTGCGGAATTGACGACATGGACACCTTGCAAGGCGCCGGCGGCAAGCCGATCAAACTGTGGACCGACGGCGTGCCGGTGGAAGACGAGGCCCGTAAACAGTTGCTCAACACGGCGCAGATGCCGTTCATCTTCAAGCACCTGGCGGTGATGCCGGACGTGCACCTGGGCAAGGGCTCGACCATCGGCAGCGTGATCCCCACGCTGGGTGCGATCATACCGGCGGCGGTGGGGGTGGACATCGGCTGCGGCATGATCGCCGCGCGGACCTCGCTGCATGCCCGCGACCTGCCGGACAACCTGCACGGCCTGCGTACGGCCATCGAGCAGGCCGTGCCCCACGGCAAGACCTTCGGTCGCCGCGACCAGGGCGCCTGGGACAATGTTCCCAGGCAAGCCGATCAGCAGTGGCAAGGCCTGGCCGGGCGCTTCAAGGCCATCACCGACAAGTACCCTCGGCTGGAAAAGACCAATAACCGCCAGCACCTGGGCACCCTGGGCGGTGGCAACCACTTCATCGAAGTCTGCCTGGACGAAGCTGACCGGGTCTGGTTCATGTTGCACAGTGGCTCGCGCGGCGTCGGCAATGCCATCGGCAACCTGTTCATCGAGTTGGCCCAGGCCGACATGCGCCAGCACCTGGCCAATCTGCCGGACAAGGACCTGGCCTATTTCGAGGAGGGCAGCCGGCATTTCGCCGACTACGTGGAGGCGGTGGAGTGGGCCCAGGATTTCGCCCGGCACAACCGCGAGCTGATGATGCAGGCGGTGGTGGCGGCCACCCGCAAGGTGCTGGGCAAACCGTTCGAGGCCAGCCTCGAGGCGGTCAACTGCCACCACAACTATGTGCAGAAGGAACAGCACTTCGGTCGTGAAGTGCTGGTGACGCGCAAAGGGGCGGTGTCGGCGCAGAAGGGGCAGCTGGGCATCATCCCGGGTTCCATGGGTGCCAAGAGCTTCATCGTGCGCGGCCTGGGCAACGAGGAGTCGTTCTGCTCGTGCAGCCATGGTGCAGGCCGATTGATGAGCCGCACCAAGGCCAAGAGCCGCTTCAGCGTCGATGACCAGCGGCGCGCCACGGCCCATGTCGAGTGCCGCAAGGACAAGGATGTGATCGACGAGATCCCGATGGCCTACAAGGATATCGACGCGGTCATGCAAGCCCAGCGCGAGCTGGTCGAGGTGGTGCATACCCTGCGCCAGGTGGTGTGTGTGAAAGGCTGAAGTTGCGACCAGGGGATGCGATAACGGCAGCGTTATCTACCGCAGGCTTCGCCTGAACGGGTTTTACCTTGTTGGCTCGCCCATTCCCGGGCAGTCAACAGGAATGACCAGCATGTCCCAGCTCCATACCTTTACCGCCGAAGACGTCGCAACCGCTTTCGAAACCCTCGAATCCAGTCTGTTCAGCCGCAAACGACGGACCGACGCCCAGGGCAACCCGGCGCCGAGAATGCTGGTCGTCGCCGGCGCCGAAGGCTCGGGCAAGACCTATCTGCTCAACAACTCGCTGCTGGCGAGCAAGCGCTATGACGACTACGTCAGTCTCTACGACCCGGCTTATCGCAAACTGCATCCACAGTACGAGCAGATGAAGGCCGACGGTGGCCGGCATGTCTACGCTCACACCGAGCAGTTCATCTGGCAGTTGGGCGGCAAGCTCTTCAAGCATGCGCTGGCCAACCACTACGACATCATCATGGAGACCGCGCTGGACGACGTGGCCTTCGCCGATGTGCCGGCCCTGGCGCAACAGGCGGGTTACCAGTTGGAGCTGCACCTGATCGCCTGCCAGAAGGAATTCGGTCACTGGAACACTCTGGAGCGCGGGGTAAAGAGCGTGGCTGAGGACCAGCTCGAACGCTTCGTTTCCCTCAGCAAGATCGAGGCGTCACAAGCCAATGCCGCAAGGATCATCGATGCCTTCGAGACCGCCTGCCTGGTGAGCCCTGGCTCGCAGATCAGCTTGTATCAACGCGGCATGGAAACCGACCGGGAGAGCAGGTTGTTGTGCCGCAGCGTCTGCTCCCCGGCGTTGCAGCTGGTGCCGCAGGCGGCAGAGGCCGGTGAAACGTACTTCCAGCCACCCCACATTGAGGGGCTGTTCGAGATTCGCCGCGGGTCCCTGGATCAGGTGCCCAGTACCTATCCGCAGTTCTTCCAGCTGGTGCATACCGGCATGATCGATGATCAGGTGCGCGCCAACATGCTCAAGGTCTGCTGCGCAACGCTGGGCAAGGCCCAGGCGTTGAGTGAGCGGATCCCGGCCGACGTGTTCCGTGAACTGTCCTTGTATGTGCTCAAGTATTTGCACCCCTGAGCGTTGCCCAGTGGCCCGATGGGCGCGCAAGACGCACAACAGAACCCAGGCGATGCCCGGTGGGGATGTGCAGGGAATGTGCAGGCATTAAAAAGCCGGCTTGTGGCCGGCTTCTCGGGGACGATCTTGGCTCATTTTTGATAAGCCGCAATCGCCTTAAACGGTTGGCAACATGGCCTGAAAAAGATGGCGGACGGCTGTGTGAGGCGTCGCCAGGCCCTCTGCAATGCGGCTTGCACCATCAGGGGGCGTGATGTGGCGCGTAGCATACTAGGGCTCACCGGGGATGCCCAGCAAAAAATGGTGCGAAGTGTTTCAGCATGGCCGCGCCGGGCGCAGGCAGGACCACCAGAACACCCAGCCGAGGATCGTCAGCTTCTGCGTTCTGCGCTGCTGGGCGGTGAAGCGCTCGACCGGGTGGTTGAGACGGTCGTGGCTGTGCAGGCACAAGGTGCCGTTGTTGCCTTGGGTGAGTCGGTGCACGCGCAACCGGCCGTTGTGCAGCAGTGCGTAGTATTCGCCTTCGATCACCCGGGTGAAGCTGGAGTCGATGGCCAGGAGCGTGCCCTGGGGCAATAGCGGCGCCATGTTGCTGGCCGGCATGCCGATACAGAATGCGTCGTGCGCGGCAACGCCCACGCTGTCGAGGGCTTGGCGGGGGATCGGCTGGAACAGCTCGGGTGTGGCACTCAGGCTACCCTGCTGCAACTGGTGCAAGGGTAGTCGCACGCTTTGCGCGCCCAGCGCCAGCAGCGGTGCAGGGGCTTGCGTGGGGGCAAGGGCGGGGCGGGCAGGCGCGAGAGGGTCGGGATGTTTGGGGCCTTCGCCGCTACGTAGCCAGCGCGGGTACACACAGAACAGGTCGGCGATTTCGTCGAGCCGGGCTTGCGGCACGCCACGCTTGAACCAGTTGTTGATGTGTTGGGGCGTGACATTGCGCTGGGCAGCAAAGTCGGAAGGGGTCAGGTTGCACTCCAGCAGGAGGGCTTTGAGTCGATCACCGGATGAGTTCATGGTGGCGAGTCTATCGCCCTGATTACTGTGTGGAAATGAACCCGATGTGGAGGCGATCTGTGGGAATTTTTACGGTTAGCAGGCATTTGCCTAAGAGCGCGTAGGAATTTTCCATCGACCACAAAAAAGCCCTGCCGAGGCAGGGCTTTTTCATACGTCAGCTTCAGCCTTTGTAGGCAGCAACCGACTTGGTGATCGCGGCGCGGGCGGCGTCGGCGCCTTCCCAGCCTTCGATCTTGACCCACTTGCCCTTCTCCAGATCCTTGTAGTTGGCGAAGAAGTGCTCGATCTGCTGGATCAGCAGGGCTGGCAGGTCGGTGTATTCCTTCACGTCAACGTACAGCTGGGACAGCTTGTCGTGCGGGACGGCGATGACCTTGGCGTCGCCGCCGCCGTCGTCGGTCATGTTCAGCACGCCGACCGGGCGGGCGCGGATGACCGAGCCTGGGGCAACCGGGTACGGGGTGACGACCAGCACGTCCAGCGGATCACCGTCGTCAGCCAGGGTGTTGGGGATGAAACCGTAGTTGGCCGGGTAGAACATCGGGGTGGCCATGAAGCGGTCGACGAACAGGGTGTCGCTGTCCTTGTCGATTTCGTACTTGATCGGCGCGTGGTTGGCCGGGATCTCGATAGCGACGTAGATGTCGTTCGGCAGGTCTTTGCCAGCCGGGATCTTGCTGTAGCTCATTGGGCTATGCCCCCGTGTTTGATCAAAAAAAGTGGCGCGATTATAGGCACATTCCGACTGGGCATGCCACGCCCGGCCTGATGTGCGGGGCTGTCAGGCGTGGTTTTCGCGGTAGTCCGGATGCTCGGCCTGCAGGCGTGCCAGACGGGCCAGCGGGTCCTGGCGGTAGAACAGCGACAGCTGAAGGTAGACCTTTGGATAAGCGGCATGCAGCAGGTCGGGGGCGCTGAAGAAGTACTCGCTGCTGACGGCGAAGAACTCCGCTGGATTCTCTGCCGCGTAGGGGTCGATGGCGGTCTCGGCGTCGGGGTTGGCGTCGAGCTGACGGTTCAGGTCGTCGTAGGCATGCTGCATGGCGTTGGCCCAGTCTTCGACCTGCATGCCGCTGTGCAGCGGTGGCAGGCCGTTGGCGTCGCCATTGAGCATGTCGAGCTTGTGCGCCAGTTCGTGGATCACCAGGTTGTAGGCTTCCCAGCCGCCGCTGGCCAGCACCCCCGGCCAGGCCAGGATCACCGGGCCCTGCTGCCAGGCTTCGCCACTGTGCTCGGCGTCCCACACGTGTTCCACGCCGCTGCTGTCGCGATGGCGCTGGGGGCTGAGGAAGTCGTCGGGGTAGAGGATTAGCTCATGGAACCCCTGGTACCAGTTCAGCTCGCCCAGGTGCAGCAGTGGAAGCTGGGCCTGGGCGGCGAGGAACAGACGCTGCTGGTCATCCAGTTCGACCCCGGGCAGGGCGGTCAGGTGCTTGTCGTGCAGGAACAGCACGCAAGCCTCGCGCAGCCAGCGGTCTTCGTCGTCGCTGATGCCGTCGAGCATTGGCAGGCGCTGGCGGATGGCCTGCCACAGTTGCTCATCGACCGGGTAGCGGGCCAGGGTGCGCTGGCGCCGCCAGGCGCTGAATGACCACATTCGCGTCAGTGGGCCTTGGCGGTGCGGCCCAGGCGGCCGCGCAGCAGACCGAGGAGCATCGGCACCAGCGACAGGATGATGATGGCCACCACCATCAGCGACAGGTGTTGCTTGATGAACGGCACATTGCCGAAGAAGTAGCCCAGCGTGACCAGGCCGCCCACCCACAGCAGCGAGCCGGTGATGCTGAAGGCCAGGAAGCGCGGGTAGTGCATGTGGGCAATACCGGCGACGAACGGCGCGAAGGTACGCAGGATCGGCAGGAAGCGGGCGAGGGTGACGGTCTTGCCGCCATGGCGGGCATAGAAGTCGTGGGTCCGCTGCAGGTAGTCCTGGCGGAAGATCTTCGAGCTGGGGTTGCTGAACAGCCGTTCACCAGCCGTGCGCCCGATCACATAGTTGGTGCTGTCGCCGAGGATCGCCGCCGCCATCAGCAGGCCGGCCAGCAGCACCGGGTCCATGCCGCCGCCTGCGGCCACGGCACCGGCGATGAACAACAGCGAGTCACCCGGCAGGAAAGGCATCACCACCAGGCCGGTTTCGCAGAAGATCACGGCAAACAGGATGGCGTAGATCCAGGGGCCGTAGTTGGTGACCAGCAGATCGAGGTAGGCATCGAGATGCAGGATGAGGTCCAGCGGGTTGAAATCCATGTACAGCACCTGAGTTCAAGACCCGCTTCCACGGGCGCGCGATGACGGACAGCGTCTTGGGCGTGGGCAGATTCACCTGGGGAAAGGTAACTTTTCACACATGACTGGACGAGGATTATACGGCGAAGCGCCGATTGTGCCCGGAGAGTTTGTAGCGGAGCGTTACGACAGCATGCATAACCTGTGGGAGCGGCTTTAGCCGCGAAGCTAGCGACGCGATGCATGGCACCGGCTGCGCCGGTGTTCGCGGCTGAAGCCGCTCCCACAGGCCTCTGCCACACCAACTACATCTGTGCAGATCCGTGAGAGCAGCCTCGCGCAGCGCTTGCGATCAATCCTGGGTGATCGGCAGGATGTAGTTCTCGAACTCGGTGTCCTTGCGAAAACCCATGGACTCGTAGGTCTTGCGCGCCACCTCGTTGTCGCTGCTGGTGGACACGCGCATGCGCACGGCGTTCGACTCCTTGGCCATCTTCTTGGCTTCGCGCATCAGGTGGTCGGCCACCAGCATGCGTCGCGAGTCTTCGGCGACGTAGATGTCGTTGAGGATCCACACACGTTTGAGCGACAGCGACGAGAAGCTCGGGTAGAGCTGGCAGAACCCCAGCAGTTTGCTGTCGTCGTCAACGGGCAGGGCGAGGTAGATGATCGATTCGCCGCGCTTGAGGCGCTTTTCCAGGAAGCTGCGGGAACTGTCCGGATAAGGCAGCTGGCCATAGAACTCACGGTACTTCACAAACAACGGCGTGAGCAGGTCGAGGTGCTCCAGGGTAGCCTTGATGATTCGCATGTGCGGGCCTCAGTGTCCATTTTGGGGGATACGGCGGATTGCCAGCAGTCATCTGCATGCTGCCTAAAGCAGCCTACAAGTGCAATCCGCCTTCCGTGACATGTTTTTTACCCTTCCCCGAGCAGGAAGTTTCCGTTTTTTTTGCCCGAATGGTCACTTTCAATGCTGTGGACCTCGGCTTCGTCCTTGAGATTCACCCCTGAAAGCTGGCGCTTGCAGGCTTCGCGCATCAGGTACAGCAGGCGATGGGCGGCCATGCCATAGCTCAGGCCCTCCAGGCGCACGTTGGAAATGCAGTTGCGGTAGGCGTCGGTCAAACCGACCTTGGGCGCGTAGGTGAAGTACAGCCCGAGGCTGTCGGGGGAGCTCAGCCCCGGGCGCTCGCCGATCAGCATCACGGTCATGCGGGCCTTGAGCAGCTCACCCACTTCATCGGCCACCGCCACCCGGCCCTGCTCCACCAGCACCACCGGGGCGCTGGTCCAGCCGTCGGCGGCGGCCTGCTCCTCGAAGCGGCTGAGGAAGGGCAGGGTATGGCGATGCACGGCCAGGGCCGACAGGCCGTCGGCGACGACGATGGCCAGGTCGACGCCCGCCGGGTTGGCCTGGGCGTGATCACGCAGTTGCTGGGCAGAGTCCGCGTGCAGGCGCCGGCCAAGGTCGGGGCGCTGCAGGTACTGGTGGCGGTCGCTGGCGGCGCTGTGCAACAGCAGGCTGTCGCGGCCACGCTCACTGAGCTGCTGGCGCAGGCCGGCATGGTCGAAGGGCAGGTGCACGGCATCGCGGGCCTGGGCGTGGGCGTACTGGAAGTCCAGTTGCGCGCTGGTCGGTAGGCTGATGCCGGTACGGCCCAGGGCGATGCGTGCCGGGGTGAGGTTGCGCAGGGCCAGCCAGGGGTTTTGCTCGGTAGGGGTATGTCGGTCCATGGGCGCTCCTAGGCCAGTTGCGCGAGCGCGTGGCGGAAGGCCGGCGGCAGGTTGTCGCCGAAGCGCACACGGCCATCGGCCTGGGTGAAGATGCCGGTGCGTTCGAGCCACGCTTCGAATTCCGGCCCGGGTTTGAGGCCGAGGGTTTGCCGTGCATACAGCGCATCGTGGAACGAGGTGGTCTGGTAGTTGAGCATGATGTCGTCGGAGCCGGGGATGCCCATGATGAAGTTGATCCCGGCCACGCCCAGCAGGGTGAGCAGGGTGTCCATGTCGTCCTGGTCGGCTTCGGCATGGTTGGTGTAGCAGATGTCGCAGCCCATCGGCACGCCCAGCAGCTTGCCGCAGAAGTGGTCCTCGAGGCCGGCGCGGATGATCTGCTTGCCGTTGTAGAGGTACTCCGGGCCGATGAAGCCGACCACGGTGTTGACCAGGAACGGCTTGAAATGCCGGGCCACGGCATAGGCGCGGGTTTCGCAGGTTTGCTGGTCGACGCCGTGGTGGGCGTTGGCCGACAGGGCGCTGCCCTGGCCGGTTTCGAAGTACATCAGGTTTTGCCCGAGGGTGCCGCGCTTGAGCGACAGCCCGGCCTCGTAGCCTTCCTGCAGCACGTTGAGGTTGATGCCGAAGCCGGCATTCGCCGCTTCGGTGCCGGCGATCGACTGGAACACCAGGTCCAGCGGCACGCCACGGTTGATCGCCTCGATGCTGGTGGTGACGTGGGTCAGCACGCAGGACTGGGTGGGGATCTGGTAGCGCTGGATGATGTTGTCGAGCATCACCAGCAGATCGCAGATCGAGGCGATGCTGTCGGTGGCCGGGTTGATGCCGATCATGGCATCGCCGTTGCCGTACAGCAGGCCGTCGAGGATGCTGGCGGCGATCCCGGCGGGTTCGTCGGTCGGGTGGTTGGGTTGCAGCCGCGTGGACAGCCGCCCAGGCAGGCCCATGGTGCCGCGGAAGGCGGTGACCACGCGGATCTTCTGCGCCACCAGCACCAGGTCCTGCACGCGCATGATCTTCGACACGGCCGCGGCCATTTCCGGCGTCAGGCCGGGGGCCAGGGCGCGCAGGCTGTGTTCGTCGGCCTGCTCGCCGAGCAGCCAGTCGCGCAGGCCGCCGACGGTCAGGTGGCTGACCGGGGCGAAAGCCTGCGGGTCATGGCTGTCGATGATCAGCCGGGTGATTTCATCGTCTTCGTAGGGGATCAGCGCTTCGTTGAGGAAGTGCTTGAGCGGGATATTGGCCAGGGCCATCTGCGCGGCGACCCGTTCGCCATCGTTGCTGGCGGCCACCCCGGCCAGGTAGTCGCCCGAGCGTGCCGGGCTGGCCTTGGCCATGACCTCTTTGAGGCTGTCGAAACGGTAGAGCTGGTTGCCCACCGTGTGTACGAAACTTGCCATACAGAATCTCCAGGGCGCCGCAGGGCTGGCCTGCGGCGCGGGTCGACGATCAGTGCAAGGCCTCTTCGGCCTTCTGGATCGCGGCGAATTCCTCTTCCGGCGTGCCGGCCACCAGGTGGTGGCGGCTGTAGAACGCAAAGTAGGCAATCAACACCGCATAGATCACCGCGGCGCCAATCACCACCCGTGGGTCGACCAGGAAGCCGGCGACCACGGCGATGCAGGCCAGCACCAAGGCCACGCCCGAAGTGAAGATGCCACCGGGGGTGCGATACGGGCGCTCCATTTTCGGGCGACGGATACGCAGGGTGATGTGCGCGGCCATCATCAGCACATAGGACAGCGTAGCGCCGAATACCGCCACCAGGATCAGCAGGTCGCCCTGGCCGGTCAGCGACAGGGCGAAGCCGATGATCCCGGGGATCACCAGGGCCAGTACCGGGGCCTTGCTCTTGTTGGTCTGCGACAGTTTGCGCGGCAGGTAGCCGGCGCGGGACAGGGCGAAGATCTGCCGCGAATAGGCGTAGATGATCGAGAAGAAGCTGGCGATCAGGCCAGCCAGGCCGACCAGGTTGACGAAGCCGCCCATCCAGGTGGAGCCGCCGTAGGCTTTGGCCAGCGCCTCGACCAGCGGGTTGCCCGAGGCCTTGAGGGCGTCGGCGCCTGCGCCGCCGGGGCCGACCACCAGGATCAACAGGGCGAAGGCCAGCAGCACCAGCATGGCGCCGATCAGGCCGCGCGGCAGGTCGCGTTTCGGGTTCTTGGTTTCTTCGGCGGCCAGGGGCACGCCTTCGACGGCGAGGAAGAACCAGATCGCATAGGGGATCGCGGCCCACACGCCGACATAGCCGAACGGCAGGAAGCTGCTGGCACCGACAGCGTCGGTCTTGGCGATGTCGAACAGGTTGGCCGCATCAAAATGGGGCACCATGCCAATCAGGAACACCGCCAGGGCGATGGCGGCGACGGCGGTGATGATGAACATCAGTTTCAGCGCCTCACCCACCCCGAAGATGTGGATGCCGATGAAGATGATGTAGAACGCCAGGTAGATCATCCAGCCGCCGATGCCGAACAACGATTGGCAGTAGGCACCGATGAACACGGCGATGGCCGCAGGGGCGATGGCGTATTCGATGAGGATCGCCGTGCCGGTGAGGAAGCCGCCCCAGGGCCCGAATGCGCTGCGGGCGAAGCCGTAGCCGCCGCCGGCGGTGGGGATCATCGAGGACAGCTCGGCCAGCGAGAAGCACATGCACAGGTACATGGTGGCCATCAGCAAGGTGGCGAGGAACATGCCGCCCCAGCCACCCTGGGCCAGGCCGAAGTTCCAGCCGGCGTAGTCGCCGGAAATCACGTAGGCCACGCCCAGGCCGACCAGCAGGACCCAGCCGGCGGCGCCTTTTTTCAGTTCACGTTGCTGGAAATACTCGGAATTGACCTTTTCGAAGTCGACGGAGGAGCTTGCCGGCGCGCCGGCGGAGTGATCGCTTGGCATGGATTCACCTGTTGTTTTTCTTGGTGGCCGGAAGGGTTCCGGGCCTTGGTGATTTGTGTTGCAGGAAGCGAGCCAGAGCGGTTGGGGCCGATTTTCGGGCCGTCGCGGGGCAAGCCCGCTCCCACGACTGCCGTGTGAGGTCGGCGTGGGAGCGGGCTTGCCCCGCGATGGGCTGCGCAGCAGCCCCAATGCACTGTTTTAGAAGAAGCCCAGCGGGTTGATGTCGTAGCTCACCAGCAGGTTCTTGGTCTGCTGGTAGTGGTCGAGCATCATCTTGTGGGTTTCACGACCGACGCCGGACTTCTTGTAGCCACCGAACGCGGCATGCGCCGGGTACAGGTGGTAGCAGTTGGTCCACACACGGCCGGCCTTGATGCCACGGCCCATGCGGTAGGCGCGGTTGATGTCGCGGGTCCACACACCGGCGCCGAGGCCGAACTCGGTGTCGTTGGCAATGGCCAGGGCTTCGGCTTCGTCCTTGAAGGTGGTGACGCTGACCACCGGGCCGAAGATTTCTTCCTGGAACACGCGCATCTTGTTGTTGCCCTTGAGCAGGGTCGGCTGGATGTAGTAACCGGTGGCCAGCGAACCTTCGAGTTGCTCCACCTTGCCGCCGGTCAGCAGCTCGGCGCCTTCTTCCTGGGCGATCTTCAGGTAGGACTGGATCTTGTCGAACTGCTGCTGCGAGGCCTGGGCGCCGACCATGGTGTCGGTGTCCAGCGGGTCGCCGCGCTTGATCTGCAGCACCTTCTTCATCACCACTTCCATGAACTGCGGGTAGATCGACTCCTGTACCAGCGCGCGCGACGGGCAGGTGCACACTTCGCCCTGGTTGAAGAACGCCAGCACCATGCCTTCGGCGGCCTTGTCGATGAAGCTCGGCTCGGCCTGCATGATGTCTTCGAAGTACACGTTCGGCGACTTGCCACCCAGCTCGACGGTGGACGGGATGATGTTCTCGGCCGCGCACTTCATGATGTGCGAGCCGACCGGGGTGGAGCCGGTGAAGGCGATCTTGGCGATGCGCTTGCTGGTGGCCAGCGCTTCACCGGCCTCGCGGCCATAGCCTTGCACCACGTTGAGCACGCCTTTGGGCAGCAGGTCGCCGATCAGTTCCAGCAGCACGGTGATGCCCAGCGGGGTCTGTTCGGCGGGCTTGAGCACCACGCAGTTGCCGGCGGCCAGGGCCGGGGCGAGCTTCCAGGCGGCCATCAGCAGCGGGAAGTTCCACGGGATGATCTGCCCGACCACGCCCAGTGGCTCGTGGATGTGGTAGGCCACGGTGTTCTCGTTGATCTCGGCGGCGCCGCCTTCCTGGGCGCGGATGCAGCCGGCGAAGTAGCGGAAGTGGTCGACGGCCAGCGGGATGTCGGCGTTGAGGGTTTCGCGGATCGGCTTGCCGTTGTCCCAGGTTTCGGTGATGGCCAGCAGTTCGAGGTTCTGCTCGATGCGATCGGCGATCTTCAGCAGCACGTTGGAGCGGTCCTGCACTGACGTGCGGCCCCAGGCATCGGCGGCGTGGGCGGCGTCGAGGGCCTTGTCGATGTCTTCGGCAGTGGAACGAGGAAACTCGGCGATCGGCTGGCCGTTCACCGGCGAGGTGTTGGTGAAGTACTCACCCTTTACCGGAGGAACGAACTCACCACCGATGTAGTTGCCGTAGCGGGTCTTGAAGTTGACCTTGGCGCCCTCGGTACCGGGATGTGCGTAACGCATGGTGTGTCTCCTGGTCTTTGTGATTGTTGCGGAGTTACCAAGCGTAGAGCAAAGGTCGGGCCAGTGCTGGCAGGCCCTTGTAGATCAAAGACTTGGGTCATTTTTCCACGCGGGTCGGCACGGCTCTGTACCAAGGCTGGCACGGGCTGGGTGACACTTTGTACCGTTCATGGCACAGGCGGTGACTCGGTGGTCAGCCAGCATTGCAAAGCGCTCGTGCCTGGAGGATGCTGGCGCAACGCTCTCTATCTGCGGAGAACAACAACAAATGCAGAGCAACCCGTTCAGCCGCCACGCCCAGCAAGTGCTGACTGTCGCCCATGGCCAGGCCAGTGGGCCGGGCAGCGACCCCTCCATCGCCCGCTCCTGGCTGCGTTGCCTGGAGGACTATCACCTCGACCCCGCGCGCGCCCAGGCCCCGGTGGTGCTCGAACACGGCCGCCTGCTGGAAAGCCGCGAGCGCCTGCAGCAGGTGCTGCAGATCGCCGACAACGAGATGAACAGCCTGCACCAGCAGCTGTCGGGCAGCGGGCATGCAGTGCTGCTCACCGATGCTCGTGGGGTGATCCTCAACTGCGTGACCGCACCCAGCGAGCGGCGCATTTTCGAGCGTGCCGGGTTGTGGCTCGGTGCCGACTGGAGCGAAGCGCGCGAGGGCACCAACGGCATCGGCACCTGCCTGGTCGAGCGCCAGGCCCTGACCATCCACCAGGGCGAGCACTTTCGTGGCCGGCATACCGGCCTGACCTGCTCGGCCAGCCCGGTGTTCGACCCCCACGGCGAGCTGCTGGCGGTGCTCGACGTGTCGTCGGCGCGGCCGGACGTGTCGCGCCAGAGCCAGTTCCACACCATGGCGCTGGTCAATCTTTCGGCCAAGATGATCGAGAGCTGTTACTTCCTGCGCCACTTCGAGCAGCAATGGCTGCTGCGTTTCCATCTGCAGGCCGAGTCGGTCGGCTTGTTCAGCGAGGGCTTGCTGGCGTTCGACGGCGACGGGCTGATCTGCGCTGCCAACCAGAGCGCGCTGAACCTGCTGGGCAGTATTCGCGGTGGGGTGCTGGGCAAGCCGGTTGATCGGTTCTTTGCCTGCAGCCATGACGAACTGTTCAGCCGCGCCACGGCGCAAGGCAGTACGGCGTGGCCACTGCATACCCGCGATGGCCGGCAGGTGTTCGCCAGCCTGCGCGGCCAGGCGCGTAAACCTGTGTGGGCGGTGCCGGCGGCATTGCCCCAGGCACGCCAGGCCGTCGAGCCAGGCATCTGCCTGCTCGATCCGGCCTTGCAGCACGACTTTCGCCGGGCGGTGCGGGTCTTCGAGCGTGATGTGCCACTGCTGCTGCGCGGTGAGACCGGCTGTGGCAAGGAGGCGTTCGCCCAGGCCGTGCACCAGGCCAGTGCCCGCCGGCACAAGCCCTTTGTGGCGATCAACTGCGCGTCGATCCCGGAGAGCCTGATCGAGAGCGAGCTGTTCGGCTATCGCGGCGGCAGTTTCACCGGGGCGCGCAAGGAAGGCATGCGCGGCAAGCTGTTGCAGGCCGATGGCGGCACCCTGTTGCTCGACGAGATCGGCGACATGCCGCTGGCGTTGCAGACCCGGTTGCTGCGGGTGCTGGAAGAGCGTCAGGTGGTGCCGATTGGTGGTGAGCCGCAGGCGGTGGATGTGCGAATCGTCAGTGCCACTCACCGTGATTTGCTGGAGCGGGTGCAACAAGGCACATTCCGCGAAGACCTCTATTACCGCCTCAATGGACTTGAGGTGGCTTTGCCGGCGGTGCGTGAGCGCAGCGACAAAGGCCAGTTGCTGGATTTTTTGCTGCGTCAGGAGGCCGAAGGGCAGTCGCTGGCTATCGAGCCTGCGGCGCGTCAGGCGCTGCTCGATTTCGCCTGGCCGGGTAACGTGCGGCAGATGCGCAATGTGCTGCGCACGCTGGTGGCGTTGTGCGAAGAGGGACGGGTCGAGTACCAGGATCTGCCCGCAGTTGTGCGCGTGGGAGCGGGCTTGCCCCGCGATGGTGTCGGCAGGACTTTCGATGTTGCCCGGTCGGACGCCATCGCGGGGCAAGCCCGCTCCCACGATGGTCATGCCCGGCTTGAGAATGCCGAACGCGATGCATTGCTGGCAGTACTGGAAGCCAACCGCTGGCACATGACCCATGTCGCCGAGCACCTGGGGATCAGCCGCAACACCCTGTATCGGAAACTGCGCAAACACGGCATCGCCAGGGCTGGTTGAGCGAAACAGCGGGTGCGATTTCCCGCGCCCTGGGCTACCCTGCGTCGACGTTTTGCGAGGTCGACCATGCACATTCATATTCTCGGTATTTGCGGCACTTTCATGGGCTCGCTGGCGGTGCTGGCCAAGGCACTTGGCCATCGCGTCACCGGCTCGGACGCCAACGTCTATCCGCCCATGAGCACCCAGCTCGAAGCCCAGGGCATCGAGCTCACCCAGGGCTACGACCCTGCACAACTGGAGCCGGCCCCGGACCTGGTGGTGATCGGCAACGCCATGTCGCGGGGCAACCCGGCGGTGGAGTACGTGCTGAACAAGGGCCTGCCTTATGTGTCCGGCCCGCAGTGGCTGGCGGACCATGTGCTGCAGGGCCGTTGGGTGCTGGCAGTGGCCGGTACCCACGGCAAGACCACCACCAGCAGCATGCTGGCCTGGGTGCTCGAACACGCCGGCATGAGCCCGGGCTTCCTGATCGGTGGCGTACCGCAGAACTTCTCGGTTTCCGCCCGCCTGGGCGATACGCCGTTCTTCGTGGTCGAGGCCGACGAATACGACAGCGCTTTCTTCGACAAGCGCTCGAAGTTCGTCCACTACCACCCGCGCACCGCGATCCTCAACAACCTTGAGTTCGATCACGCGGACATCTTCCCGGACCTTGCGTCCATCGAGCGACAGTTCCATCACCTGGTGCGCACCATCCCGAGCGAAGGCCTGGTGATCCATCCGACCACCGAGCAGGCCCTGGAGCGGGTGATCGGCATGGGCTGCTGGACCCCGGTTCAGACCACCGGCGAAGGTGGGCAATGGCAGGCACGCCTGCTCAGCGCCGACGGCTCGCGCTTCGAAGTGCTGTTCGGCGGTGAGGTGCAAGGCGTGGTGGACTGGGAAATGACCGGCCAGCACAACGTCGCCAACGCCCTGGCCACCCTGGCCGCCGCCCGTCATGTCGGTGTGGTGCCGGCCATGGCCATCGACGGCCTCAGTGCGTTCAAGAGCGTGAAGCGGCGCATGGAGAAGGTCGCCGAAGTGCAGGGCGTGACCATCTACGACGACTTCGCCCACCACCCGACCGCCATCGCCACCACCCTCGACGGCCTGCGCAAGCGCGTCGGCGAGGCGCCGGTGATTGCGGTGATCGAGCCGCGCTCCAACTCCATGAAGCTCGGCGCGCACCGCGATGGCTTGCCGGAAAGCGTCAACGATGCCGACCAGGTGATCTGGTATGCCCCGGCCAACCTGGGTTGGGACCTCGCCGCCACGGCGGCCCTGTGCAAGGTGCCCAGTGTGGTCGCCGACAGCCTCGAGGCAATCATCGAACGCGTCAAGGGCCAGGCCCGCCCGGGCACCCATGTGGTGATCATGAGCAACGGCGGTTTCGGCGGCCTGCATGGCAAGCTGGCCGAGGCGCTGAAGTGAACGGGCCGCAACGGATCACCCTGGCGATGACCGGCGCCTCTGGGGCGCAGTATGGCCTGCGCCTGCTCGACTGCCTGGTGCGTGAGGACCGCGAGGTGCACTTTCTCATCTCCAAGGCTGCGCAACTGGTGATGGCCACCGAGACCGATGTGCTGTTGCCGGCCAAGCCCCAGGCAATGCAGGCCTTCCTCACCGAGTACACCGGCGCCGCCGATGGGCAGATCCGGGTGTATGGCAAGGAAGACTGGATGTCACCGGTGGCTTCGGGCTCCGGCGCGCCGGCGGCGATGGTGGTGGTGCCCTGTTCCACCGGCACGCTCTCGGCGATTGCCACCGGCGCCTGCAACAACCTGATCGAACGTGCTGCCGACGTCACCCTCAAGGAGCGACGCCAGTTGATCCTGGTGCCGCGTGAAGCACCGTTCTCCACCATCCACCTGGAGAACATGCTCAAGCTTTCGCAGATGGGCGCGGTGATCCTGCCGGCGGCGCCGGGCTTCTACCATCAGCCGCAGACCATCGACGACCTGGTCGATTTCGTCGTGGCGCGCATTCTCAACCTGCTGAACATTCCCCAGGACATGCTGCCGCGCTGGGGTGAGCATCACCACGGGGTCGACGATTGAGGCGGGTTTTGCTCGGGTTGCTGGTGCTGGCCCAGCTTGGCGGTTGCGCCACGGTGCGCACGCTGGACGCGAACAAGCCGGGCGCCCCGGTGGTGTATGCCGGGACGCGGCTGGACCTGTATGTGATGAATGGCGGGTGTTGCCCGCAAGATCGCTTCGGTGCGCTGGCGCCGGCTTATCCGGGGCTGGACCTGCCGGGGAGCGCGTTGCTCGATACCTTGCTGTTGCCGTTGTCGTTGCTGACGGCGGCGGGGGTTGGCTTCAACGCCACGGGCGGGCTTTAGAAACATCGCGGGGCAAGCCCGCACCCACGAAATGGACCACCGTGGGAGCGGGCTTGCCCCGCGATTGCTTACTGATGGGCGATCACTTCTTGCCCAGCTTGCGCAGTTCGTCCGACTCGACCACCCGAATCCCGTCCTCTTCTTCCAGCGCCAGGCGCCACAGCGCCCGGGCCAGCGTACAGGCCTCGATCCCACGATACTTGCCCGGAATCAGCCGGGAGAACGGCGCCGCGACCATTTCCCCAAGCCTTGGCTCCATGCGCTCACCCAGCAACAGCGAAGGCCGCACAATGGTCAGCTGCGGCCAGTCCTGACCCTTGAGCGCCTCTTCCATTTCGCCCTTGACCCGGTTGTAGAAGATCGATGACTTGGGGTCGGCCCCCAGCGCGCTGATCACCAGCAGGTGGCGTGCACCCATCTCGCGGGCGCGCTTGCTGAAGGCCACGACCATGTCCAGGTCGACCGCACGGAAGGCGTTTTCCGAGCCGGCCTGCTTGAGCGTGGTGCCCAGGCAGCAGAAGGCAATATCGACACGGCCGGCCAGTTGCGGGAGAAACACGGCCGGGTCACCCACCGGGTTTTCCAGGTGCGGGTGCTCGGCCAACGGCCGGCGAGTCGGCGCCAGCACGCGGCTTATGGTGGGCTCGTTGAGCAGGCGGTCGAGCAGGTGTTCACCTGTCAGACCCGTGGCACCGGCAAGCAGGACATGCTGAGGCGTCAAGTACATGATGTCTCTCCCTTGTTACACACAGCTTAGTGGGTGCCAGGTGTTTTTGCCTGTTCGCCCGGTACTGGCTGCGTGCCATTGCGCAAGGCTTGTTCGGCCTGTTGCCGGCGCAGGCGCTGCCAGTGCGTGACCACGGCCGGCGGCGCCCAGAGCTGCGGCTCGGAGGCTTCGAAACCTTCCCTTCTCTCCCGTTCGGCAACACTCTGGCGCGCCAGTTCAAAGGCCTGTTTCAGGTCGTCGGTCTGGTTCAGGGCCTGGGCGAACAGGGCATCGCCGAAATAGGTGAAGTCGGCCTCTTCAGAGCAGCCGAACGATACCCGGTCGGGGCGGGCGGCGGTCATGATCAAGGTCCGGTCGTCCTTGAGTGGGGCGATGTAGCCACCGGAGTAGCAGGCAGAGACAACGATGACCTTGTCGCGGTCCTTGAGGGGGGCGAGGGCGCTGGCCAGCTCGTCGGCGGTCAGGTCGGCCAGTTGCAGGCGCGGCTGGTCGAGCACCAGCTGGTGGTCATGGCTGCCGTGGCTGGTCAGGTAGATGAACACCAGGTCTTCCGGGCCGCTGCGCTCGGCGATCACGCGGGCGGCGCGGGTGAGGTTCTCGCGGGTGGCCATGGGGCGGTCGGCCATATGATCGCGGTGGTTGACCAGGGTCACCTGGCCATGGGCGCCGAAGCGCACCTTGAGCATGTTGCTGACGTAGTCGGCCTCGCGCATGAACACGCTTTGCTGACCATCGCCGGCCACCACCAGGCTGTACAGCTGCACGGGCGGCAGCGAGCGCGGCACCTTGCCCAGGGCTTCGTCCAGCAGCTTGCCCTGGTTGAGCAGGGCAAGGTCGAGCGGATCGGGCAGTAGCTTGCTGTTCTCGTCACGCACGCGCACGCCGTTGCTCCAGTAGCCAGCTTCGACTCGGCCGTCGGGGTGGGTCAGGCGGCCATGGCCCTGGTAGGCGTCGTCGGCGAAGCCTCCTAGGTACTGGCTGCCATCGGCCAGTTGCAGGCTGCCGTTGCCGTTGAAACGCCAGTCACGAAATGCGCCTTTGTAGCGGCTGCCGTCGCTGCCCAGCAGTTCGCCCTGGCCCACCAGCGAGCCATCCTTGAAGTCGCCGATCCACACATCGCCGTCGACATTCTCGTAGCGCCCTCGGCCTTCGAGGTGGTTGTCCTTGAATTCACCGATGTACTGCTCACCGTCGGCGCTGTCGTAGGTGCCGGCGCCCTGCAGTTGGCCGTCGATGAAATGGCCGCTGTACTGGTTGCCGCTGGCATCGCTGCGCACCCCGGCGCCATTGGGCTTGCCTTTGGCGAACAGGCCTTGGTAACGGCTGCCGTCGGCCAGGTCGAGCTGGCCGGCACCGTCGTACTGGTCGTCCTTGAACTGGCCGCGGTAGGTCTGGTCATGTTGCTTGAGGGTGCCTTCGCCGTCGCGGCGGCCGTGCTTGAAGGTGCCGGCGTAGTGGCTGCCCGGGGTGGTGAGGTCGCCCAGGCCCTGGAACAGCCCGGCGGCGAACTGGCCACGGTAGACCTCGCCGTTGCTGCCGTGCCATTCGCCCTGGCCATGCCACTGGCCATCCTTGAAGGTGCCGGCGTACCAACTGCCATTGGGGTAGTCGATGCGCCCCTCGCCCTGCAACAGGCCGTTGACCACCTGGCCCCGGTAGCGGCCGCCATCTGGCAGGCGGGCGTCAGGTGGCGACAGGGGTTCGCCATCGCCGCAGGCGGCGAGCAGCAGGATCAGGGTCAGGGGTAGCAGGGGGCGCATGGCGGGTTCCGGGTCGAACGATGCATGGAGTATGCCGCACAATACGTGAAAGGGTGAATTGGGGCGCTTGTGGGAGCGGGTCAAGCCGCTCCCACAGGTGTTCAGTCAGCCCTTCAGACGAAGCAGAGCGACAGCGGCTCGGCAATGTAGGCCGGTTTCTCTTCACCTTCGATCTCGAGGGTGACGGTGGCCTTGAGCAGCCACTGGCCGGGCTTCTTCTCGATGGCGTCGGTCAGGTCCACCTTCAACCGCACATTGCTGTCGACTTTGACCGGCTGGATGAAGCGCACGCTGTCCAGGCCATAGTTGATCACCATCTTCAGGCCTTCGGGCAGCACCAGCAGGTCCTCCATCAGCTTGGGGATCAGCGACAGGGTGAGGAAACCATGGGCGATGGTGGTGCCGAACGGGGTCTTCGCCGCCTTGACCGGGTCGACATGGATGAACTGGAAATCGCCGGTGGCCTCGGCGAACAGGTTGATGCGTTGCTGATCGATCTTCAGCCAGGCGGAACGTCCCAGTTCCTTACCAACGTACTGCGAAAGCTCTGTAACCGGTACATAGGGCATCGCGACTCTCCAGGTTGTCATTTGGTACGAAGGTGCAAGATCAGCACGGCCAGCCGTTGCAGTCAAGTTATGCCTTTTTCGCCGAATTTCGCCTTATAGCCGCGTGCTTGGCGTGCTTATAATGGCCGCCTGCTTTCAGGAGGTCTTTATGCTGTTGCGTGGGTTGACCTGGCTGGTGCTGTTCCAGCTGCTGGGGACGGCGATCAATCATCTGTGCCTGCCTATCCTGCCCGGGCCGATCATCGGCCTGTTGCTGCTGCTGGCCTTCCTGATGGCGCGCGGTGAAGTGGGCAAGCCGCTCAACGAGGCCGCCAGCAGCCTGCTGCGCTACCTGCCGTTGCTCTTGGTGCCACCGGCCGTGGGGGTGATGGTCTACGCCAAGGACATCGCCGCCGACTTCTGGGCCATCGTCGGCGCCTTGCTGATCTCCTGCCTGGTGACCCTGGTGTTCGTTGGCGTGCTGATGCAGAAGCTGATTCACCGCCAGGGCAAGCGCGAGGAGCTGCCATGATCCTCGACTGGCACGGCGCGCTCGACGCGGTGATCCATCATCCGTTGTTCGGCATCGGTATCACCCTGGCCGCCTACCAACTGGTGCTGGCGGCCTATGAAAAGACCCGTTGGATCTTCCTGCAGCCGGTACTGGTGTCGATGCTGGTGGTGATCGGCGTGCTGCTGGTGTGCGGGATCGACTACGCCGAGTACCGCAAGAGCACCGAGATCATGGGGACGTTGCTGGGGCCGGCTACCGTGGCCTTGGCGGTGCCGCTCTACCTGAACCTGCGACGCATCCGTCAACTGTTCTGGCCGACATTTACTACGCTGGTAATCGGAGGCTTGTTCGCCACGCTGGCCTGCCTGGCGCTGGGCTGGTGGTTCGGCGCCGAGCACATGATCCTGATGACCATGGCGCCCAAGTCGGTCACCTCGCCGATCGCCATGCTGGTGGCCGAACAGATTGGTGGCGTGGCGGCGCTGGCGGCGGTGTTCGTGTTGATCACCGGGGTTATCGGGGCGATCTTCGGCCCGGCGCTGTTGACCCGCTTCGGTGTGCTCAGCCCCGAGGCCCGGGGCATGGCCCTTGGCGTAACCGCCCACGCGGTGGGGACCTCGGTGGCCCTGCAGGAAAGTGATGAATGCGGCGCCTTCGCCGCGCTGGCGATGAGCCTGATGGGGGTGGCCACGGCGGTGTTCCTGCCGTTGGCGGTCAGCCTGGTGGCATGAGGACTTGAGATGACGTTACCGCTGTTTCCCCTCAATACCGTGCTGTTCCCCGGTTGCCTGCTCGACCTGCAGATCTTCGAGGCGCGCTACCTGGACATGATCGGCCGCTGCATGAAGCAAGGCGCAGGCTTTGGTGTGGTGTGCATCCTCGAGGGCGAGCAGGTGGGCAAGGCTCCGCCGGCGGTGGCATCGATTGGTTGTGAGGCGCTGATCCGCGATTTCGTGCAGCAGGACAACGGCCTGCTGGGGATTCGCGTCGAAGGTGTACGGCGCTTCAGTGTCGAGCAGACCGAAGTGCAGAAAGATCAGTTGCTGGTCGGCGAAGTTCACTGGCTGCCGGAGCTGGCCGACAGCCCGCTGGTAGAGCAGGACGATGATCTGCTGGCGCTGCTACTGGCGCTGGGCGAGCACCCGATGGTCGAGGCGCTGGACATGCCGCGTGACGTTGACGGGCGGCAGTCGCTGGGCAACCAGCTCGCCTATCTGTTGCCTTTCATGGAAGAGGACAAGCTCGATTTGCTGGCGATCGATTCGCCGCAGCAACGGTTGGAGGCGATCCAGGCGCTGCTGGAACGGATACAGGGCGAACTGTTCGCCTGAATGCTTCATTGGCCCCTTCGCGGCTGAAGCCGCTCCCACAGGGGCTGCGCATAACCTGTGGGGGCGGCCTTAGCCGCGAAGAGGCCAGTGCAGAGGCCCTCAATACTGATAACGCAGCAACGCCTTCGGCAATGCATGCAGCACAAAGAACGCCAGCAGCGCGGCGCACGCCGGCAGCACCAGCCACCACACCCGTTGCGACAGCGCCGTGAGCGGCTGGCGATACTGCACCAGCGTCAGCCCCAGCGCGCACACGCAACATGCCAACAGCGCCCCGGCCAGGATGTCGGTTGGCCAGTGCGCCCCCAGGTACACCCGCGACAAGGCGATCGCCAGGGCCGGCAGGCAGCCCAGCATCACCCAGGTCAGGCGCATGCGCGGCGGTTGCCCGCGCCCGGCCAGTACCGCCAGCACCAGGAAGAAGGCGAACGCCGCCGAACTGTGGCCGCTGGGCATGCTGTAGCTGGTAAGCGGGTCGCTCAGCACCTCCGGGCGGGCCCGGGCGAACAGCCACTTCAGCGTGCCATTGGCGATCGCCGTGCCAATCAGTACCGAGCCTGCGAACAGGGCATGGCGCCACTGCCGGGCCAGCAGCAACAGCCCGGTCAGCAGGCCGCCGAGGAAGAACTGGGTACGGAAATCGCCCAGGCGGGTGATCATCACCACGGCGCCGTCGAGTGCCTGGCTGCGGTGTTCCTGCACCAGGGTCATCACCCCTTGGTCGAACTCGCTCAGGTACGGCCAGCCGACGAACAGGGCGGCCACCGCCACACCGCTGAGCGCGGCGACCAGGCGGGTAGCGTGGCGCTGGTCGCGGATGCTGCAGTTCAGGCTCAGGCCAATAAACACCGCCAGGGTGCCGACGATGATCCCGGCATCCAGCCAGAACCCTTCGGGCAGCGGCAGGCGCATGGCGGCGCCGGTGGCCCAGCCAGGCAGCAGGTAGGCCACCGACCAGCCGGCACCGGCCACCAGGCTGACGGCGATGAAGCGTGGCAGCGGCATGTCGAACATGCCTGCGACCATCGGCAGCATCGGCCGTAGCGGGCCAATGAAACGGCCCACCAGCAGGCTGGCGATGCCGTAACGCTGGAAGTAGGTCTCGGCGCTGCCGATCCATTCCGGGTGGCTGCGCAGCAGCGGCAGGCGGCGGATGTTCTGGTGGAAATACTTGCCCACGGCATAGGAAATGGCATCACCCAGCAGGCCGCCGAGGAAACCCAGCAACAGGGTTTCGCCCAGGCTGAAAGCGCCGCTGCCGGCCAGCACGGCGACCGCGAACAGCAGCACGGTGCCGGGCACGATGATGCCGGCGATCGCCAGGCATTCCACGCAGGCCACCACGAAGATCGCCAGGCCCAGCCATTGCGGGTTGGCGCCAAGCCAGGTGGTCAGGCTGTCGAGCCATTGGCCCATGGGTCAGTTTCCTTGTTCGAGAATGAAGAAGTCTTGGCCTTCGACCTGGCCGCGGCGCAGTGGGTTGCGCGTGCAGTGGCGGGCGTATTCGGCGTCGACGAACCGATAGGGCAGGTGCTCGTCACGGCCCTGGGGGATCCCCAGTCGGGCGGCCTGCAGCACCCGGGGCACGCGGATACCGCAGTCCTCGACGTACAGCCGTTCGGGGTCGAAGCGCTGGGCGTCCCAGTGCGGCACCTTGAGGCCCATGGCCCGGCACAGCAGGGTCTGGCCGTTGCACAGGCGTTCGGGCGGGCGCAGGTTGCCACTGGCGTCGGGGTTGTTCAGTTGCATCTGCGCCAGGCTGTTTTCGTCGGACAGCGCGTCGACCCAAGGGTAGGCGGACTTGATCAGCACCGCGTTGCCCGGGCCGTGGGCGCTGAAGTTCAACGAGTCGCCGCCGCGGGCGTAGTACATGTAGATGTGCCCGCCATCGAGGAACAGCGCCTTGCGCTTTTCGGTATAGCCCAGGGACGCGTGGCTGCCTTTGTCGGTGAGGTAGTAGGCCTCGGTCTCGATGATCCGCGCCGCCAGCCAGAGATTGCCGTGGCGATGGCGGATCACCTTGCCGAGCAGGTCGCGGGCGAGGGTCTGGGCGTCGCGGTCGAAAAAGCTGTCGGGCAGGGCGCGGGCCGGGCAGGGGGCGTGTTCGGGCATGCGGACGGTTCGTGGCGGTAAAGGCGCGGATGATAGCAATGAATGGCTTAATCGAGGCTGAATCGGTGTGGTCCCATCGCGGGGCAAGCCCGCTCCCACGCAGACGCCCGATACCCGGTGAACGCGTGGGAGCGGGCTTGCCCCGCGATGGATGTGAGAAAATTCCGATACGGGCGGTTACATCTTTCCTACACCTCGACGCCCACCATTTTCTACCATCCGCCACCCACCGCTGGGCGTACCGAAGCGCGCCAGTTATAATCAGCCGATTTCCCCTTTCGCCAAGACACCGAGCCCATGACTGAGTCCGTTCTTGACTACATGACCCGCCTGGGTCACGCCGCCCGTGAGGCCTCGCGGGTCATCGGCCGTGCCAGCACCGCGCAGAAGAACCGCGCCCTGCAGGCCGCCGCCGACGCGCTGGACGCCGCCCGCGACGCGCTCACCGCAGCCAATGAACAGGACCTTGCCAACGGCCGTGGCAATGGCCTGGAGCCCGCACTGCTCGACCGCCTGGCACTCACCCCGGCGCGTATCGACGGCATGATCACCGGCCTGCGCCAGGTGGCCAGCCTGCCGGACCCGGTCGGCGCCATGCGCGACATGAGCTACCGCCCGTCGGGCATCCAGGTCGGCAAGATGCGCGTGCCGCTGGGGGTGATCGGGATCATCTACGAGTCGCGCCCCAACGTGACCATCGACGCCGCCAGCCTGTGCCTCAAGTCGGGCAACGCCACCATCCTGCGCGGCGGCTCCGAAGCCATCCACTCCAACCGCGCCATTGCCGCCTGCATCCAGCGTGGCCTGGCCGAGGCCGGCCTGCCGCCGGCGGTGGTGCAGGTGGTCGAGACCACTGACCGCGCCGCGGTGGGCGCGCTGATCAGCATGCCCGAGTTCGTCGATGTGATCGTGCCGCGCGGCGGCCGTGGCCTGATCGAACGCATCAGCCGCGACGCGCGAGTGCCGGTGATCAAGCACCTGGACGGTATCTGCCACGTCTTCGTCGACGAGCACGCCGACCTGGACAAGGCCTGGCGCGTTGCCTTCAACGCCAAGACCTACCGCTTCGGTATCTGCGGCGCCATGGAAACGCTGCTGGTCGACCAGCGCGTGGCCGAGCGCTTCCTGCCGGAAATGGCCCGCCGCTTCCAGGAAAAGGGCGTCGAGCTGCGCGGTTGCCCGCGCACCCAGGCGATCATCGACAGCCAGCCGGCCACTGAAGACGACTGGCACACCGAATACCTCGACGCGATCCTGTCGATCCGTGTGGTCGACGGCCTGGAGCAGGCCATCGAGCACATCAACCACTACGGTTCGCACCACACCGATTCGATCATCACCGAACACCAGGGCCAGGCCCGGCGCTTCATCGCCGAGGTCGACTCGGCGTCGGTGATGCTCAACACCCCGACCTGCTTCGCCGACGGCTTCGAGTACGGCCTGGGCGCGGAGATCGGCATTTCCACCGACAAGCTGCATGCCCGCGGCCCGGTCGGCCTGGAAGGCCTGACCTGCGAGAAGTACGTGGTGATCGGCGACGGCCAGCTGCGCGGCCAGGAGTCCTGCTGAGTTGAGCAAGGCGGTGGCAGTGCGGCGCGTCGGCATGCTCGGCGGTACCTTCGACCCGGTGCATATCGGTCACCTGCGCAGTGCGCTGGAAGTGGCCGAGTTCATGCACCTGGACGAGCTGCGCCTGCTGCCCAACGCCCGCCCGCCGCACCGCGATACGCCGCAAGTGGCGGCGCAGGACCGGCTGGCCATGGTGCGCAGCGCCGTGCAGGGCGTCGGCTGCCTGAGCGTGGATGCCCGCGAGCTGGCGCGCGACAAGCCGTCGTACACCATCGATACCCTCGAATCGGTGCGTGCCGAGCTGAACGAGCACGACCAGTTGTTCCTGATCATGGGCTGGGACGCGTTCTGCGGCCTGCCCAGCTGGCACCGCTGGGAAGAGTTGTTGCAACACTGTCACATCCTGGTGCTGCAACGCCCGGATGCTGATGTCGAACCCCCTGACGAGCTGCGCAACCTGCTGGCGGCGCGCTCACAGAACGACCCCACCGCCATGTCCGGCCCGGCGGGGCACATTTCGTTCGTCTGGCAGACGCCGCTCGCGGTGTCCGCCACGCAGATCCGACAGCTGCTGGCCAGCGGCAAGTCGGCGCGGTTCCTGGTGCCGGACGCAGTACTGGCCTACATCGAGGCGCACGATCTGTATCGTGCGTCCAACTGACGGCGCCCACGGGCGCCTCATTCAATGAGTTGAACGAGTTTTATATGACCAAGCAGAAAATCAATGGCATCAGTGGCGAAGAGCTGGTCGCGCTGACCAAGGCCGCGCTGGAAGACGTCAAGGCCCAGGACATCCAGGTTATCGACGTGCGTGAAAAGCACAGCCTGACCGACTTCATGATCATCGCCACCGGTACCTCCAATCGCCAGATCAACGCGATGCTGGAAAAGGTCCGTGAAGCGGTCAAGGCCAAGGGCGCTCAGCCACTGGGCGAAGAAGGCAAGGGCGACAGCGACTGGGTGCTGCTGGACCTGAACGACGTCATCGTGCACATGATGACCGCCGCCGCGCGCCAGTTCTACGACCTGGAGCGCCTGTGGCTGGGCGCCGAGCAGAGCCGTGCCAACGATGGCAAGCACCACAGCCCGGAGCACGCGCACGAGTATTCCGACAAGCTCAAAGACCGGGAATAAGGAAGCGTCGTGCGTCTGCGTCTGATCGCGGTCGGCTCGCGCATGCCCAAGTGGGTCGAGGAAGGCTGGCATGAGTATGCCAAGCGCCTGCCCCCGGAGCTTGCGCTCGAGCTGGTGGAAATCCCGCTGAATACCCGCGGCAAGAACGCCGATGTCGCCCGCCTGATCCGTCAGGAGGGCGAGGCGATGCTTAGCAAGGTGCAGCCCGGGGAACGCATCGTCACGCTGGAGGTCCATGGCAAGCCGTGGAGTACCGAGCAGTTGGCGGGCGAGCTGGACCGTTGGCGCCTGGATGCGCGTACGGTCAACCTGATGGTGGGCGGCCCGGAAGGGCTGGCGCCGGAGGTCTGCGCACGCAGCGAGCAGCGTTGGTCGCTGTCGCCGCTGACGTTGCCGCACCCGTTGGTAAGGATACTGATCGGCGAGCAGATCTATCGCGCCTGGACCGTGCTGTCCGGGCATCCGTACCACAAATGAACCTGTAAGCCCGCCGATGCCGCAGCAGATCCGCCTCAAGGACCACGAGAAAGACGCCCGCCTGGTGCGCAACCGCGTCGTCGTAGGCGCCGTGGCGGTGGTGCTGCTCGTCTGCGTGTTGATCGCCCGGCTGTACTTCCTGCAGGTCATCCAGTTCGACTACCACTCGACGCTGTCGGAAAACAACCGGGTGCATGTGCAGCCGATCCCGCCGACCCGCGGGCTGATCTTCGACCGCAACGGGGTGATCGTCGCCGACAACCGGCCCAGCTTCAGCCTGGTGATGACCCGCGAACGCTCCGGCAACCCTGGCAAGTGGCAGGAAGTGCTGGATGTGATCGTCGAGGTGCTGGAGCTCACCCCGGATGACCGTGCCCTGTTCGAGAAACGCATGAAGCAGGGGCGCCGGCCATTCGAACCGGTGCCGATCCTGTTCGAGCTCAACGAAGAACAGATCGCCCGTATCGCGGTCAACCAGTTCCGCCTGCCCGGTGTCGAGGTGGCGGCGCAGTTGGTGCGTCACTACCCGCAGGGTGCGCACTTTGCCCATTCGGTGGGTTATGTGGGGCGGATCAACGAGAAAGAGCTCAAGACCCTCGACCCGGTGAACTACAGCGGCACCCACCACATCGGCAAGACCGGCATCGAGCGTTTCTACGAAGATGACCTGCACGGCCAGGTGGGCTACGAGGAAGTCGAGACCAATGCCCGCGGCCGGGTGCTGCGGGTGCTCAAGCGTACCGACCCCAAGCCGGGCAAGGACATCGTGCTGAGCCTCGACATCAAGCTGCAGGAGGCGGCCGAGCAGGCGCTGGGCGGGCGGCGCGGTGCGATCGTGGCGCTCGACCCGCGCACCGGCGAAGTGCTGGCGATGGTCAGCCAGCCGAGCTTCGACCCCAACCTGTTCGTCACCGGCATCAGCTTCAAGGCCTATGCCGAGCTGCGCGACTCGATCGACCGGCCACTGTTCAACCGTGTGCTGCGCGGCCTGTACCCGCCGGGTTCGACCATCAAGCCGGCCGTGGCCATTGCCGGCCTGGACAGTGGCGTGGTGACCGCCTCCAGCCGGGTGTTCGACCCGGGCTACTACCAACTGCCCAACTACGACCACAAATACCGCAACTGGAACCGCACCGGCGATGGCTGGGTGGACCTGGATGTGGCGATCATGCGGTCTAATGACACGTACTTCTACGACCTTGCGCACAAGATGGGCATCGACCGCTTGTCCAACTACATGAACCGGTTCGGCATCGGGCAGAAGGTCTCGCTGGACATGTTCGAGGAATCCCCCGGGCTGATGCCGTCCCGCGAATGGAAGCGCGCCACCCGCCGCCAGGCCTGGTTCCCGGGCGAAACGCTGATCCTCGGTATCGGCCAGGGCTACATGCAGACCACGCCGTTGCAGCTGGCCCAGGCCACCGCGCTGATCGCCAACAAGGGCGTGTGGAACCGCCCGCACCTGGCCAAGACCATCGAAGGCCAGCCGCCGGTGGACGAGAACCCGATGGAGAACATCGTCCTGCGCGACAAGTCCGACTGGGCCAAGGTCACCCATGGCATGGAGCAGGTGATGCACGGTGCCCGTGGTACCGCGCGCAAGGCGGCCCTTGGCTCGCAATACCGTATCGCCGGCAAGAGCGGCACCGCGCAGGTGGTGGCGATCAAGCAGGGCGAGAAGTACGACCGCAACAAGCTCCAGGAGCGCCACCGCGACCACGCCCTGTTCGTTGCCTTCGCCCCTGCCGAAGACCCGAAGATCGTGGTCTCGGTGATGGTCGAGAACGGCGAGTCCGGCTCCGGTGTCGCCGCCCCCGTGGTACGCCAGGTCATGGACGCCTGGCTGCTCGACGAGAACGGCCGGCTCAAGCCTGAGTTCGGCCCCGCCACAGTCGCCCAGGAAACGGCCCCGTGATGAACAACTTCGATCGCATGCTCTCCAGCGAGGACGTGATGCGCCGGCGCGCCAGCTTCCTGCAGCGCATCCACGTCGACGGCCCCTTGCTGCTCATCCTGCTGACGCTGGCCGCCGGCAGCCTGTTCGTGCTGTATTCGGCCAGCGGCAAGAACTGGGACCTGCTGATGAAGCAGGCCACCTCCTTCGGTATCGGCCTGGTGTCGATGTTCATCATTGCCCAGCTGGAGCCGCGCTTCATGGCGCGCTGGGTGCCGCTGGCCTACCTCACCGGGGTGATGCTACTGGTGGTGGTGGACGTGATGGGCCACAACGCTATGGGCGCCACGCGCTGGATCAACATCCCCGGGGTGATCCGCTTCCAGCCCTCGGAGTTCATGAAGATCATCATGCCGGCGACCATCGCCTGGTACCTGTCCAAGCGCACCCTGCCGCCGCACCTCAAGCACGTGGCAATCAGCCTGGTGCTGATCGGCGTGCCGTTCATCCTGATCGTGCGCCAGCCCGACCTGGGCACGGCGCTGCTGATCCTCGCATCCGGTGCCTTCGTGCTGTTCATGGGCGGCCTGCGCTGGCGCTGGATCGTCAGTGTGATCGCCGCGGCGGTGCCGGTGGCGGTGGCCATGTGGTTCTTCGTCATGCACGACTACCAGAAACAGCGTGTGCTGACCTTCCTCGACCCGGAAAGCGACCCGCTGGGTACCGGCTGGAACATCATCCAGTCCAAGGCGGCGATCGGCTCGGGCGGTGTGTTCGGCAAGGGCTGGCTGCTGGGCACCCAGTCGCACCTGGACTTCCTGCCGGAAAGCCACACCGACTTCATCATCGCCGTGCTGGGCGAGGAATTCGGCCTGGTCGGCATCTGCCTGCTGCTGCTGATCTACATGCTGCTGATCGGCCGTGGGCTGATGATCACGGCCCAGGCGCAGACCCTGTTCGGCAAGCTGCTCGCGGGCAGCCTGACCATGACATTCTTTGTTTATGTGTTCGTCAATATCGGTATGGTCAGCGGCCTTCTGCCCGTGGTGGGCGTGCCGCTGCCCTTCATCAGCTATGGCGGAACTTCGTTGGTGACGCTGCTGTCAGCGTTTGGCGTTCTGATGTCGATCCATACGCACCGCAAATGGATTGCTCAAGTTTGAAAAAGGTGAAGAATTCAATGCAAGCAGTGCGTGGCTGGGTTGCCCGTTGTGTGCCGTGGATCGGCGCGGTGGGCCTGTTCGGCGCTGTCCAGCAAGCCCTTGCCGGCGATTACGACGGCTCGCCCCAGGTGGCCGAGTTCGTTGGCGAGATGACCCGTGACTACGGCTTTGCCAGTGAGCAGTTGATGGGCGTGTTCAGCGAGGTGCAGCGCAAGCAGGCGATCCTCGACGCGATTTCGCGGCCGGCCGAGCGGGTCAAGCCGTGGAAAGAGTACCGCCCGATGTTCATCACCGACGCACGCATCGCCCGCGGCGTGGACTTCTGGCGCCAGCACGAGGCGGTGCTGGCCCGCGCCGAGCAGGAATACGGCGTGCCGGCGCAGTACATCGTCTCGATCATCGGCGTGGAGACCTTCTTCGGCCGCAACACCGGCAACTACCGGGTGATCGACGCACTGTCCACCCTCGGTTTCGATTACCCGCCGCGCGCCGAATTCTTCCGCAAGGAACTGCGCGAGTTCCTGCTGCTGGCCCGCGATGAACAGCTCGACCCGCTGACGCTCAAGGGCTCCTACGCCGGCGCCATGGGCCTGCCGCAATTCATGCCGAGCAGCTTTCGCAACTACGCGGTGGATTTCGACGGCGACGGCCACATCAATATCTGGAACAACCCTGACGATGCCATCGGCAGCGTCGCCAGCTATTTCAAACGTCACGGCTGGGTAGCCGGTGGCGCCGTGGTCAGCCGCGCGCAGGTCGCAGGCGCCAGCGCCGACCAAGGCCTGACCACCGGCATCGAGCCGGTCAAGACCGTGGGGCAGTTGCGAGCGCTGGGCTGGTCGAGTCATGATGCGCTGCGCGATGATCTGCCGGTCACCGCCTTCCGCCTGGAAGGCGAGTACGGCCCCGAGTACTGGATGGGCCAGAAGAACTTCTACGCGATCACTCGCTATAACCGCAGCGTGATGTATGCCATGGCGGTGCATCAGCTTGCCGAACAGCTGGTTCAAGCACGGGGCGTCAAGTAATGCGCGCAATCATCTCTGCCAATACCTTCAAGCTGCTGACCTGCGTCACCGTCGGCATGCTCCTGGTCAGCTGCTCCAGCAGCCGCCCGACTTCCCAGAGCAGCGGCAACACCGTGCGTTCGCAACCGGGCCTGGATATCAACCGCGCCCACAAGGATGGCGCGCCGTGGTGGGACGTGGACGTCAACAAGATCCCCGACGCCACCCCAACCGTGCACACCGGCAACTACAAGGCCAACCCCTACACGGTGCTGGGCAAGACCTATTACCCGATGCAGGACTCGCGCAACTACCGCGCCGAGGGCACTGCCTCGTGGTACGGCACCAAGTTCCACGGGCAGAACACCGCCAATGGCGAGCTGTACGACCTCTACGGCATGAGCGCGGCGCACAAGACCCTGCCGCTGCCGGCCTACGTGCGGGTGACCAACCTGGCCAACGGCCGCAGCGTGATCCTGCGGGTCAACGACCGCGGGCCGTTCTACTCCGACCGCATCATCGACCTGTCCTACGCGGCGGCGAAGAAGCTCGGCTATGCCGAGAGCGGCACCGCCCATGTGCGCGTCGAAGGTATCGACCCGCAGCAATGGTGGGCCCAGCGTGGCCAGCAGCCACCGCTGATGCTCAAGGAACCGCAGGTCGCCCAGGCCCAGCCGATCGCCGCCAGCACCGGGCGTGTCGAGCAATGGACCCCGCCGCCGCAGCAGCACGCCGCGCCCGTGGTGCCGGTGCAGGTGAGCGGCAACAACGTGCCGAACAGCAACGGCGGCAGCATCCTGCAGGTGGGCGCCTTCGCCAACCCGGATGCCGCCGAGCTGCTGCGCTCCAAGTTGAGCACCATGGTCAGTGCGCCGGTGTTCATCAGCTCGGTCGTGCGCAACCAGCAGACCCTGCACCGGGTGCGCCTGGGGCCGTTCAACAGCCAGGGCGAGATCCAGCAGACCCAGGACAGCATTCGCCTGGCCAATCTCGGCCAGGCCAAAGTCGTGACTGACTGACCGGTCGTATTAACGTCATCGCGGGGCAAGCCCGCTCCCACGCCAGGTACTCCAAACGGCGTGGGAGCGGGCTTGCCCCGCGATGAATCAAAGCGCCGACCTGTCGGTTTGTTCATGAATTGCCGGGCGTTGCCATGTACAATGCCCGCTTTTGCCCGCAGCGGCATTAGGTCGCACTTTTGCGGGCCAGGCCATTGGCCATAAAACTAGACTGACGGGGCGCCGGGCACACGATGTGGCCCGCGGAACATCAGACCATTAGCGATTTACGAGAGACGGATGAACATCACCAACCTTGCCAAACGACTTTGCCTGCCTGTTCTGCTGCTGATCACGCCTGTCGCCTTCGCGGCCGAGCAGATGATGCCGGCACCACCGCAACTGGCCGCCAAGTCCTATGTACTCATGGACGCGGCCAGCGGCAACGTGCTGGTCGAGAACAACGGTGACGAGCGCCTGCCGCCAGCCAGCCTGACCAAGCTGATGACCGCCTACATCGCCACCCTCGACATCCGTCGTGGCCAGATCGGCGAGAACGACCCGGTGACCGTCAGCGAAAACGCCTGGCGTACCGGCGGTTCGCGCATGTTCATCAAGGTCGGTACCCAGGTGACCGTCAGCGACCTGCTGCACGGCATCATCATCCAGTCCGGCAACGATGCATCGGTGGCCCTGTCCGAGCACATCGCCGGCAGCGAAGACGCCTTCGCCGACATGATGAACAAGACGGCCGCCGACCTGGGCATGGGCAACAGCCACTTCATGAACCCGACCGGCCTGCCGAACCCGGAGCACTACTCCTCGGCCCACGACATGGCCCTGCTGGCACGCGCGATCATCAACGAAGACCCTGCGCACTACGCCATCTACTCGCAGAAAGAGTTCTTCTGGAACAACATCAAGCAGCCTAACCGCAACCTGCTGCTGTGGCGCGACAAGACCGTCGACGGCCTGAAAACCGGCCACACCGACGAAGCCGGCTACTGCATGGTCGCCTCCGCCGTGCGTGACGGTCAGCGCCTGATCGCCGTGGTGTTCGGCACCAACAGCGAGCAATCGCGTGCCGCCGAAACGCAAAAGCTGCTGACCTACGGCTTCCGCTTCTTCGAAACCCAGACCTTCTATCAGAAGGGCACCGAGCTGACTCAGGCCCCGGTATGGAAAGGCGCGACCAACCAGGTCAAAGCCGGCCTGGCCAACGACCTGACCATGACCATGCCTAAAGGCCAGTTGAAGCGCCTGCAGGCTTCGATGAGCATGAATCCGCAACTGACCGCTCCGATCGCCAAAGGTGACGTGATCGGTAAAGTGGAAGTCAAACTGGACGAGAAAGTGATTCACAGCGCCGACCTGATCGCCCTCGATGGCGTGGAGGAAGCTGGTTTCTTCGGCCGTATGTGGGATAGCATCCGCCTGTTCTTCTACGGTTTGTTCAACTGATACGTGACCTGCATGCCCCCGTGAACCAGGCGGGGGCGTTGCTGTTGCCACGGCTTACGAGGCCATCCCGCAATGAGCGAAGAAGACGTCAAGTCGCATAAGATCGAATTCCCTTGTGCGGACTATCCGATCAAAGTGATCGGCGATACCGTGGTCGGCTTCAAGGACACCGTGATCGAGATCCTCAGCAAGTACGCCAAGGTCGACCTGGCCACACTGGCCGAGCGCCAGAGCAAGGAAGGCAAGTACACCACGGTGCAACTGCACATCATTGCCGAAAGCGAAGATCAACTGCACGACATCAACAGTGCCCTGCGTGCCACCGGCATCGTGAAAATGGTGCTGTGATGAGCGCATGCCTCGGTATCCGCGAGCTTGGCCTGCAGCCCTATGAACCGGTGCTCGAGGCCATGCGTCGCTTTACCGAGGCGCGTGGCCCGGATGCCCAGGACGAAGTCTGGCTGGTGGAGCACCCGGCGGTGTTCACCCAGGGCCAGGCCGGCAAGGCCGAGCATCTGCTGGTGCCTGGCGACATCCCGGTGGTGAAGACCGACCGCGGCGGCCAGGTGACCTACCACGGCCCCGGCCAGTTGGTCGCCTACCTGCTGCTGGATGTGCGCCGCCTGGGCTTTGGCGTGCGCGAGCTGGTCAGCCGCATCGAGCAGACGCTGATCGAGCTGCTCGCCAGTTACGGCGTGCAGGCTGCCGCCAAGCCCGATGCCCCTGGCGTTTATGTCGATGGAGCGAAAATCGCCTCCCTTGGCCTGCGAATCCGCAACGGTCGTTGCTTCCACGGCCTTGCTCTGAATGTGGACATGGACCTCGCGCCATTCCGCCGAATCAACCCCTGCGGGTATGCGGGGCTGGCGATGACCCAGCTGCGCGACCTGGCAGGCCCGATCGAACTCGACGAGGTCAGGACAAGGCTGCGCGGACAGCTGGTCAAGCACCTCGACTACGCTGAGCAGACGACCCTCACGGGCGGAATCGACTGAATATGACAACTGTGCAAGAAGCCGTGCCGAACCTGATCCCGACGCAAGACGTCACCCCGCGCCCCGCGCCCAAGAAAGTCGAAGCCGGCGTGAAGCTGCGCGGCGCCGAGAAGGTGGCGCGCATTCCGGTGAAGATCATTCCCACCGAAGAACTGCCGAAGAAACCCGACTGGATCCGCGTACGCATCCCGGTTTCGCCGGAAGTCGACCGTATCAAGCAGCTGCTGCGCAAGCACAAGCTGCACAGCGTGTGCGAAGAGGCATCCTGCCCGAACCTGGGCGAGTGCTTCTCGGGTGGCACCGCCACCTTCATGATCATGGGTGACATCTGCACCCGTCGCTGCCCGTTCTGCGACGTCGGCCATGGCCGGCCGAAGCCGTTGGACCTGGACGAGCCGAAGAACCTTGCCGTGGCCATCGCCGACCTGCGCCTTAAGTACGTGGTGATCACCTCGGTGGACCGCGACGACCTGCGTGACGGCGGTGCCCAGCACTTCGCCGACTGCATCCGCGAGATCCGCGCGCTGTCGCCGGGTGTGCAGCTCGAGACCCTGGTGCCGGACTACCGCGGCCGTATGGACGTGGCGCTGGAAATCACCGCGCAGACCCCGCCGGACGTGTTCAACCACAACCTCGAAACCGTACCGCGCCTGTACAAGGCCGCGCGCCCGGGTTCGGACTACGACTGGTCGCTGGACCTGCTGCAGAAGTTCAAGCAGATGGTGCCGCACGTACCGACCAAGTCCGGCTTGATGCTGGGCCTGGGCGAGACCGACGAGGAAGTGATCGAGGTCATGCACCGCATGCGTGAGCACGAGATCGACATGCTCACCCTCGGCCAGTATCTGCAGCCGTCGCGCAGCCACCTGCCGGTGCAGCGCTTCGTGCACCCGGACACCTTCGCCTGGTTCGCCGAGGAAGGCTACAAGATGGGCTTCAAGAACGTTGCTTCCGGCCCGCTGGTACGCTCCTCGTACCACGCCGACCAGCAGGCTCACGAAGCCAAGATCAAGCTCTGAAGCGGGCTTGAGCTGAACATGCCGATGCACGCCGAAAGGCGGCATCGGCTTTTTTTTAGCTGTAAGTTTCAAGCGACAAGCTGCAAGGAGTAGCGCGATGAATTGCGTGGAGACCGTTGAAACCCTGCTGCCAGGAGCTCTGTCCGGCAATGCCCGGTTCGCTATCGTCGCCCCGGCTGGGCCGGCCCGACTGGATGCAGACAAGGCTCGCCAGTGGTTCGACAGCCGTGGGTATCAATGCCGCATCTACCCAGGCGTCAACCAGGCCGATGGGTACCTGGCGGGCAGTGATCAACAGCGCCTGCAAGACCTGCACGATGCCTTCCAGGCCCCGGATATCGACGCCATCGTCTGCATGCGTGGCGGCTACGGCAGCATGCGCCTGCTGGATGCGCTGGACTTCGACCTGATCCGTCGCCACCCCAAGCCGCTAGTGGGCTACAGCGATATCACCGCGCTGCATACGGTGCTCAACCGCCATGCCGGGCTGATCAGCTTCCACGGTGCGATGCTCAATGCCGACTTGTTGGGCGGCAAGCTCGAACCCACCGTGAGCTCACTGTTCGAGCAGTTGGGTGGGCAGTTGGGGGAGGGTGATGCGATTGTTCACCCGGCGGCTTACCCGCTGACGACCATCGTGCCGGGCGTGGCGAGCGGGCGGCTGGTGGGGGGCAACTTGTCGATCCTCGGTGCCACGCTGGGCACGGTGGCCGAACTGGATAGCCAAGGCGCCATTCTGTTCATCGAGGATGTCAACGAGCCGTTGTACCGGGTTGACCGCCTGCTGACCCAGCTGCGTCTGGCGGGCAAGCTGGAAGGCCTGAGGGGTGTGCTGGTAGGGGACTTTGCCGGGGTGACGGTGGCAGCGATGACGCCGCTGCTGCTGGATATCTTCGGGCCGCTCGGGGTACCGGTGCTGGCCGGGTGGCGCAGCGGGCATTGTGATCCGAATCTGTGTTTGCCGATGGGGGGGCGGGTGACGCTCGACAGCACGCTTCAGTGCCTGAGCCTGGCACAGCCTCTGTTCAGGGCATAAGCCCATCGCGGGGCAAGCCCGCTCCCACGGCGCCTGCGCAAGGCGTGGGGGCGGGTGGCGCTCGACAGCACGCTTCAGCGTCTGAGCCTGGCGCAGCCCTTGTTCAGGGCATAAGGCCATCGCGGGGCAAGCCCGCTCCCACGGCACCAGCAGCGTGGGAGCGGGCTTGCCCCGCGATAGGCATCAACGGATTCAGCGGCGCAGGCTATCCAGCAATTTGTGCGTCGGATAGCCATCCGCCGGCCAGCCCTGCGCCTGCTGCGCATTGCGAATGGCCTTGCGGGTATTGGCGCCGATGATGCCATCGGGATTGCCCGCCTCGTGCCCGCTGGCGTTGAGCAGGCTCTGCAGTTCGATCCGCTCGCTGCGGCTCAAGGGCAGGTCGTCCTTCGGCCAGCTGCCGGCGATGAAGCCCCAGCCATAGAAACGGTCGCCCAGCAGGCTGACCGCCAGCGCGTAGGACGACGAGTTGTTGTACTTGAGGATCGCGCGGAAGTTGTCCAGCACCAGGAACGCCGGGCCGCGAGCGCCAGCCGGCAGCAGCAGGGCGGCGGACAGCTGGCTGCTGTTGGCCGGCAGCTGGGTGCCTGTCGGTAGTTTCACGCCCAGTTGCAACCAATCGTTGACGCTCTTGCGCTGGCTGCCGTCGGCCAGCCAGTAGTCGAAGCCGGCAGGCACCTGCACTTCGAAGCCCCAGGGTTGCCCGCGTTTCCAGCCAGACGCCTGCAAGTAGTGCGCGGTCGACGCCAGGGCGTCGGCGGTGCTGTTCCAGATATCGCGGCGGCCATCACCGTCGAAGTCCACGGCGTGGGTCAGGTAGGTGGTGGGGATGAACTGGGTCTGGCCCATGGCCCCGGCCCAGGAGCCACGCATGGCGTCAGGCTGGATGTCGCCGTTCTGCAGGATCTGCAGGGCGGCGATCAGCTGGTCCTGGGCGAACTGCGGGCGACGGCCTTCGTAGGCCAGGGTGGCCAGCGAGCGGATCACCGATTTGCTGCCCTGGAACTGGCCGAAGTTACTCTCCATGCCCCACACCGACACCAGCACCTGGCGATCGACACCATAGCGTTGCTCGATGCGGGCCAGCAGCTCGGCGTTCTGCTCCAGCAGTTTCTTGCCGTTACGCACGCGCAGTGGCGACAAGGCGCCATCCAGGTATTCCCAGACCGGGCGGGTGAATTCGGGTTGGCTGCGGTCGGCCTTGATCACGTCCATGTCCGGGGTGACGCCGAGGAAGGCGCGGTCGAACAGGCTGGGGCTGATACCGGCTTGCAGGGCCTGCTGGCGGAAGCCGGCCTGCCATTGGGCGAAGGTCTGCAGGGGCTGGATTTCGCTGCTGGTGTCGGCGCTGGTGCCGGGCAGCGTGACGACGGGGGCGGGCTGGGCGGGAGCCAGCGGCAGGGCGTCGGCGGCGGTGGGTTTCTCGGCGCAGGCAACGAGCAGGATGAAGCTGGTGGCCGCGATCAGCTGGCGAGGTTGCCAGCGTAGAGTGAGACGAGAGGGCATGCACGAATCCAGAATTGCAGGTCAGGTGCCGACCATACCATGCCTGCGCATTTCATGCCTTTGATGGCTTTCATGCCGCCATAAAGCAGGAAGCCTCCCAATCTCTCGATTGGAAGGCTTCGCGGCGGTAGCTGCCTTTGCCTTTGTCCGGTCGTTCCTGGCGGCAGCGGAACAGCGGTTGGGCGATGATCGACTTGGCCTTGTTGGGGCCGTGCTTTTTCGGCTTTTTGCTCATGGCGGGTTCCCGATTGGGTGGGTTTCGGGGCGCACTTTAGGCTTGTGCAGGCGTGGGGGCCAATTGATTGTGTTTATGGTCCGAAGGCCTATCGCGGGGCGCGTGGGAGCGGCGGTTCGGCGTCCAGACTTGCCCCGCGATCATCATTCGGCGGGAAGGGTCAGGCGCTGTCCGGCCATCAGCAGCGACAAGCGCGCCAGGCTGGTCCAGGGCGAACCCTGGGCCTGGCCTTTGATCTGCGCATCGATACGCTGGGCATCCTGCAGCAGCATGGCCCAGCGCTGCGCCGAGAGGCGCTGCAGGGCCTTGCTCACCAGCGGTCGACGCTTGTCCCACACCGGTGGCCGGGCCTGGCTGAAGGCCTTGTCCAACGGCACCCCCTGGCTGAACTGCTGCGCCAGCCCCGCCAGCAGGCGCAGTTCACGGGCCAGGGCCCAGAGGATCACTGGCGGCTCGACACCTTCGCCGCGTAGCCCCTCGAGCATGCGCAGGGCATGGGCTGCCTCGCCGTTGAGGATCGCATCGACCAGGCCGAACACATCGAAACGGGCACTGTCGGCAACCGCCGCCTGTACCGTCTCGACGGTGATCTGGTTGCCATCGGCCAACAGCTTGAGCTTTTCGATTTCCTGGGCGGCGGCCAGCAGGTTGCCTTCGACCCTGGCGGCGATCATGTCGACCGCATCGCGCTGGGCCGTCAGGCCGGCCTGTGAGAGACGCTGGTTGATCCACTGTGGCAACTGCTGGGCATCCACCGGCCAGATTTGGATGAACTGGCAGTGGCCGCCCTCGATCAGTGCCTTGCCCCACTTGGTTTTTTGCGCGCTGCCATCGAGCTTGGGCAGGCTGATCAGCAGCAAGGTGTCTTCGGCGGGGTTGGTGCAGTACTCGATGAGTGCGGCGGCGCCCTTGTCGCCAGGTTTGCCCGAAGGCAGGCGCAGCTCCAGCAGGCGGCGCTGGGCGAACAGCGAGAGGCTGGCACCGGCCAGCAGCAGGTTGCCCCAGTCGAAGTTGGCATCGGCGCTGAACACCTGGCGCTCGTCGTAGCCTTGCTGGCGCGCGGCGCCACGAATGGCGTCGGCGGCTTCCTGGCACAGCAGCGGGTCGTCGCCGCTGACGATGTACACAGGCGCCAGCTGGCCCTGCAGGTGTTTGTTGAGTTGGGCTGGGGAGAGTTTCATGGCGAAGTGCGGGGTGCCGGGGCACCCCGTTCAGGCTCAGTTGGCCGGGACTTCCAGCGGGGATTGCTGGGGCGTCTCGTCGCGGATGCGTTGTGCTTCCTGCAGGGCCTGGGCTTCGGCTTTGGCGCGTTCGTCGGCCTTGTGCTGCAGCTCGTCCAGGCGTTCCGGAGTGAGCTGTTGCAGGCGAACCATCATGTTCTGTACCAGGTCGCTGCGCATTTCCTGACGAACCTGGGTCGCTTCCTGGCTGGAGCCGGTGATGTTGTTGCCGTTGTGCACGTAGTAGCGCTGCACCTGCACTTTGTCTTCCAGCAGCACAGTGTCGTTCCGGCCTTCGATGGCATAGTTCAGCACCGTGGTCAGCTCGTATTCCGACGAGCGGTTACCACCGCTGTAGGTCGCCGCGCGCTGGGTTTCCTGTTCGTTGGTGAGTACCAGCTTGAACGGTGCACCGCTGTATACCCTTACCTCGTTGCTTTCCAGAGTGCGGCGCAACTGCTTGACGGTATCGCCGTAAGCGTTACGGGCGCTGAGGTCCAGCTCCTTGATGGTCAGTTCGGTGGTGCCGGTGCCGCGCAGCTGGAAACCACAGGCGCTGAGCAGTACGGCCAGGCCCATTACCAGCAGATTGCGTTTGATCATGTTGTAGCTCCCTCGTGGGCCGAATACGCCCGCCCGCGCTGTGCGCGGACGGGCGTTGCCATCAATTGGCGACGATGTTGACCAGCTTGCCCGGTACCACGATGACCTTGCGGATGGTCAGGCCATCGGTGAAGCGCAGGACATTCTCGTTGTTGCGGGCAGCCGCTTCGATCTCCTCGCGGCTGGCGGCGGCAGGCATGTCCACCTGGCCGCGCAGCTTGCCGTTGACCTGTACCACCAGCGTGACGGTGTCCTGCACCAGCGCGCTTTCGTCAACGGCCGGCCAGCCGGCGTCGATCACGGCCTGGTCGTGGCCCAGGTGCTTCCACAGCTCGTGGGAAATGTGCGGAGTGATCGGCGACAGCAGCAGGGTCACGGCCTCGAGGCCTTCCTGCAGCAGGGCACGGTCCTGGGCGGTGGCTTGCGGGGCCTTTTCCAGCACGTTCATCACGGTCATCACCTGGGCGATGGCGGTGTTGAACTTGTGGAACTGGCCGACATCGGTGCTGGCCTGCTTGATCGCCGCGTGGATGGCACGGCGGATGACTTTTTGTGCGTCGTCGAGCGAGGCGACATCCAGCTTGCCCGGCAGGCCCTGGGCAACGTGGGCCTGGGCCAGGCGCCAGACGCGGCGCAGGAAGCGGCTCGCGCCTTCGACGCCGGAATCGGACCATTCCAGGCTCATGTCGGGCGGCGAGGCGAACATCATGAACAGGCGGCAGGTGTCGGCGCCGTAGACGTCGATCATCGACTGAGGGTCGACGCCGTTGTTCTTCGACTTCGACATCTTCTCGGTGCCGCCGATTTCCACCGGCAGGCCGTCGGTCTTCAGGCGTGCGCCGATGATCTTGGCCTTGGCATCACGCTCGATCTCTACATCGGCCGGGTTGAACCAGTCCTTGCCGCCGTTGCTGGCGACGCGGTAGTAGGTTTCGGCGACGACCATGCCCTGGGTGAGCAGGTTCTTGAACGGCTCGTTGGAGGTGACCAGGCCTTCGTCACGCATCAGCTTGTGGAAGAAGCGCGCGTACAGCAGGTGCAGGATGGCGTGCTCGATGCCACCGATGTACTGGTCGACCGGCAGCCAGTGGTTGGCCGCTTTCGGGTCTACCAGGCCCTTGTCGTAGTTCGGCGAGGCGTAGCGGGCGAAGTACCAGGACGACTCGACGAAGGTGTCCATGGTGTCGGTTTCGCGCTTGGCCGCAGTGCCGCATTTCGGGCAGGTGCATTCATAGAATTCGGGCATGCGCGCCAGCGGCGAACCGGCGCCGTCCGGCACCACGTTCTCCGGCAGGGTGACCGGCAGCTGGTCTTCCGGCACCGGCACGTCGCCGCACGCCGGGCAGTGGATGATCGGGATCGGGCAGCCCCAGTAGCGCTGGCGGCTGATACCCCAGTCGCGCAGGCGGAACTGGGTACGCGACTTGCCGAGGTCCTTGCGGATCAGGGCGGCTTCGATGGCGTCGAAGGCGCCGGCGAAATCCAGGCCGTCGTATTCGCCGGAGTTGATCAGCTGGCCATGCTCGCCATAGGCGGCCTGCCATTCGCTGGACACTTCGTCACCGGCGCTGGTGCGCACAACGGCCTTCACCGGCAGGTTGTACTTGTGGGCGAACTCGAAGTCGCGCTCGTCGTGGGCCGGTACGGCCATCACGGCGCCGTCGCCGTAGTGCATCAGTACGTAGTTGGCGACCCACACCGGCAGTTTCTCGCCGGTCAGCGGGTGTTCGACCAGCAGGGAAGTGGCCATGCCCTTCTTCTCCTGGGTGGCCATGTCGGCTTCGGCGACGCTGCCGCTCTTGCACTCGTCGATGAACGCCTGCAGCGCCGGGTTGCCCTGGGCGGCCTGGGTGGCCAGCGGGTGCTCGGCGGCGACGGCGACGTAAGTGGCGCCCATCAGGGTGTCGGGGCGAGTGGTGAAGACTTTCAGCGTGCCTTCGTGGCCGATGCTGGCCTGGTCGTAAGGGAACTGCACTTCCATGCCGCGCGACTTGCCGATCCAGTTGCGCTGCATGGTCTTGACCTGTTCTGGCCAGCCCGGCAGCTCGTCGAGGCTTTCCAGCAGCTCGTCGGCGTAGTCGGTGATGCGGAAGTAGTACATCGGGATTTCGCGCTTTTCGATCAGCGCGCCCGAGCGCCAGCCACGGCCGTCGATGACCTGCTCGTTGGCGAGCACGGTCTGGTCGGCCGGGTCCCAGTTCACGGTACCGTTCTTGCGGTAGATGATGCCTTTCTCGAACAGGCGGGTGAACAGCCACTGTTCCCAGCGGTAGTAGTCCGGCTTGCAGGTGGTGACTTCACGCGCCCAATCGATGCCAAGGCCCAGGCTCTTGAGCTGGGTCTTCATGTAGTCGATGTTTTCGTAAGTCCACTTGGCCGGGGCGACGTTGTTTTTCATCGCCGCGTTTTCCGCCGGCATGCCGAAGGCGTCCCAGCCCATCGGCTGCAGGACGTTCTTGCCCAGCATGCGCTGGTAGCGGGCAATCACGTCGCCGATGGTGTAGTTGCGCACGTGGCCCATGTGTAGCTTGCCGCTCGGGTACGGGAACATCGACAGGCAGTAGTAGGTGTCCTTGCCTGGCTGTTCGGTAACAGCGAACGACTGTTGCTCGTCCCAGAACTTCTGGGCGGCGGCTTCGATATCACGGGGCGTGTATTGTTCGTGCATGGCTACTTTTTAACTGAGAGAGAAAGGACCCTGTTTCCAGGCAGCGGAACCTCGCTGCGACCGGCACTCCGGTGTCGATAGAGTGAACGCCGTAGCATACATGAGCGTCGCGCATCGTGGGAAACCCTGATTGCATCCCCCGCCGCGCGGGCCGTTGGTCGCGGCGGGCAGCTGCTTTTCATGACAACGCTAAGCTCATTTGTGGGGGGAGATATTCTTACCTTCAATGAGGTGAACGGATGGGAGAGTCGCAACTACCTGCAAGCAAACCGGAGCTTTACGAACGCCTGATCGACCGCTTGGGCCTGGCACTGGAAGTGGCCAGAACCTCGGTACGATTGCGCGACGAGATGCCTGCCGAGCTGGAATTGCGTGGCCTGAGCCACGCCGAGTTCGAGGTGATCAAGGCCTACCTGGAGTCTCTCCCGGCAGGTCGCCATGCCAGCGCCGGTGCCTACCCGCAACCGGAACCATCCTCGGCCAGGATCATCTGGCTAAAGGATCGAAAACGCGCCACTGCTCCAGCAAGATCCAGGACGCAGCCATCCCGATAGCCGTTCAGGTTTGCAGGCGCACGTGCTCACGCGCCGGTTCTTCAACACCCACACTGTGATCGGCGTCGACCTCCCCTTGAGGCCCGGCGCCGATCCTCTTAGGCTGCATGCCTTCCATGGAGGTGTGCGATGCCGATTCGCTTTTTCATCAAACAATGGCTGATGCCGCCGGGCGTATTGCTGCTGTTGCTGCTGGCGGCCTGGTGGTGGCGTCGACGCCGGCCGCGCCTGGCGGCTGCGTGCTTTGCCCTGGGCCTGGGCGGGCTGTGGCTGATGAGCTTGCCGCTGGTCGTGGAGCAGGCGGCCCGGCAGCTGGAAACGGAACCTGCGTTGGCGCCGCAGAGCTGGGCGAGCCTGGCAAGCCGTGCCGATGCCATCGTGGTGCTCGGCGCTGGGCGTGATCGAGGCGATCCGGCCTGGGGTGGCAGCGATCAACCTTCCTACCTGGCCCTGGAGCGCATCCGCTATGCCGCGCAACTGGCCAAGGCGTCCGGGTTGCCGGTGCTGACCAGCGGTGGCCTGCACTATGGCACGCCGCCGAGTGAGGCGCAGTTGATGGCTGAGCGACTGCAGGCAGATTTCGCTGTTTCGGTCACCTGGAAGGAAGAGGCCAGCCATACCACCTGGGAGAACGCCGTGCTAAGCGCGCAGGTCCTGCAGCCGCTGGGGGTCCGTCGTGTGGTGGTGGTGACCCAGGCCTGGCACATGCAGCGCTCGCGCTGGAGCTTTGAGCGTGCCGGGTTTGAAGTGGTGCCGGCGCCGGTGGGGTTCCTCGGGCGCGATCATGCCCGGCCGTTTGCCGGTTTGCTCCCGGAAAGCCGGGCGATCTGGCAGAGCGGGCAGCTATTGAACGAGGCGGTGGGGCTGGTGGGGTATCGGGTTTTCTACTGAATCTTGCACCGCAGGTGCCTGCCTCTTCGCGGGTAAACCCGCTCCCACAGGTACCATGCAAGCCTTGAGGGCCGCGGCGAACCTGTGGGAGCGGGTTTACCCGCGATGAGGCCGATACAGGCGCTATCAGACGGTCTTGGCAATCCGCCCGGCCAGCAGCGCCCAGCCCAGCAGCAATGCACAGACAATCGCCAGCGGCCACGAACGCCATTGCAGGTAAGGCGTCAGCTGTTGCATCGGTACGACCTCGCCATACAGCACCGCGCGCTCGAACTGCGGGATCTGCGTGGTGATCTTGCCGAACGGGTCGATCAGCGCGGTCACGCCGTTATTGGTGGCGCGGATCATCCAGCGGCCGGCTTCCAGTGCCCGCATCTGCGCCATCTGCAGGTGCTGCAGCGGGCCGATCGAGGTGCCGAACCAGGTGTCGTTGCTGATGGTCAGCAGCAGGTCGCTGCGTGCTGCCAGGCTAGCGGCGAACTCGGGGTAGACCACTTCGTAGCAGATGTACGGTGCAATCTGGTAGCCCTTGGCCTGCAGCAGCGGCTGGTCCGCGGGGCCGCGGGCAAAGTCCGACATCGGCAGGTTGAAGAACTCGATCGCCCCGCGCAGCATGTCCTGCAGTGGCACGTATTCGCCGAACGGCACCAGCTTCTGCTTGAGGTACAGGCCGTCGCCTTCACCGGCCACGGTGATGCCGTTGAAGTAGCGCCGCTGGTGGTGGACCATCTGGCGTACCGGCACCCCGGTGATCAGCGCCGAATGCCGCTCGGCGGCGAACGCCCCCATCATGTCGATGTAGCCCTGGGCCTGGTCCTTGAGCACCGGTACCGCGGTTTCCGGCCAGATCAGCAGGTCAACCGGCTTGGAGCTGAAGCTCATGTCACGGTACAGCGCCAGCTGGGCGTTAACGTGGGCCGGGTCCCATTTCAGGTCCTGTTCGACGTTGCCCTGCAGCGCGGCAACCTTGAGCGGGTCGCCGGCGGGCTTGGTCCAGGCGTGGCCCTTGAGCGCCATGCCGACGACCCAGGGCGCCACCAGCAACACGGCGCCGATAGCCAGGAACGATGGGCGTGCGCGCAGGCGCAGCAGGTTGCACAACAGTGCCGCAGTCAGCGCAAGGCTGAACGACACCAACCACACACCGCCGAGCGGCGCCAGACCGGCCAAGGGGCCGTCGAGCTGGCTGTAGCCGGCGTAGAGCCATGGGAAACCGGTCAGGAACCAGCCACGGAAGGCTTCCTGCAGCAGCCACAGCGCAGCGAAGCTCAGCGCGTCGGCCAAGGGTGCCTCGTCGCGGCGCAGCCAGCGCGCCCAGAGCCAGGCCGGCAAGGCGAAGAAAAACGCCAGGCAGGCGAAGAACGCCAGCAGCAGCAGGATCGCCAGCAACGGCGAGGCGCCGCCGTAGGTGTTCATGCTGACGTAGATCCACCAGGTGCCGGCGCCATACAGGCCGAAGCCGAAGCACCAGCCGCGGGCCAGTGCCTGGCGCGGGTTGAGGGTACGCAGGCCGGCGTAGAACAGGGCGATGGACAGCAGCGCCAACGGCCAGATGTCGAAAGGCGCCAGGGCCAGGAGGGTGGAAGCGCCGGCCACCATGGCCAGCAGGTTACCGGGCCAGCCGGGGCGGGTGATCCAGCGCATGTTCGTCCTTAACGGTTGATCGGTGTCAGGCGTAGCAGGTGTATCCGCCGGCTGTCGGCGTTGAGAATGCGGAAGCGGTAGCCGCCGATCTCGGTGGTCTCGTTGCGTTTGGGCAGGTGACCGAACGCACTCATCACCAGGCCGCCGACCGTGTCGAACTCGTCATCGGAGAATTCGCTGTCGAAGAACTCGTTGAAGTTCTCGATCGGGGTGAGGGCCTTGACCAGGAAGTCGCCGCTGGGCAGCGGCTTGATGTAGCTGTCTTCCTCGACGTCGTGCTCGTCTTCGATGTCGCCGACGATCTGTTCAAGCACGTCTTCGATGGTCACCAGGCCGGCCACACCGCCGTATTCGTCGATGACGATGGCCATGTGGTTGTGGTTGGCGCGGAATTCGCGCAGCAGCACGTTCAGGCGCTTGGACTCGGGCACGAAGGTGGCCGGGCGCAGCAGGTCCTTGATGTTGAAGCTGTCGCCGTTCTCTTTGAGGATCAGCGGCAGCAGGTCCTTGGCGAGCAGGATGCCAAGCACATCGTCATGGCTCTCGCCGATCACCGGGTAGCGCGAGTGCGCGGCATCGATCACCGCAGGCAGGAACTCGCGTGGCGATTGGCTGGCCTTGATGCTGATCATCTGCGAGCGCGGCACCATGATGTCGCGCACCTGCAGGTCGGCGACCTGGATGGCGCCTTCGACGATGGTCAGCGCTTCGCTGTCGAGCAGCTTGTTCTGATGGGCTTCGCGCAGCAGCTCAAGCAGCTGCTGGCGGTTTTTCGGCTCATGGGCAAAAGCCTGGGTCAGCTTACCCAGCCAGGACTTTTGCCCGTTGCTCGATCGGTCTTCGCTCATGGCGGTTACTCGTGTTCCTTGCAGTGTCAGTGTGTGATTGCGTCGGTTTCGTCGTCGGCGTACGGGTCCGGGTGACCCAGTTCTGCCAGCAATTCCCGTTCCAGCGCTTCCATCTCTTCGGCTTCGTCGTCGTCGATGTGGTCGTAGCCGAGCAGGTGCAGGCAGCCATGGATGACCAGGTGGGCCCAGTGCGCTTCGAGGGCCTTGCCCTGTTCCTTGGCCTCTCGCTCGACCACCGCGACGCAGATCACCAGGTCGCCGAGCAGCGGGATGTCCAGCAGGTCGTCGGGCACGTCGGCGGGGAAGGACAGCACGTTGGTCGCGTAGTCCTTGTGCCGGTAGGTGTGGTTAAGCTCGCGGCCTTCGGCTTCGTCGACCAGGCGGATGGTCATCTCGGAGTCGGCGCTGCGCTGGCGCAAGGCAAGCTCGCACCAGCGGCGGAAGGCGGCGTCATCGGGGCTGGCAGCATCCGTGGCCCGTTGCAGATCGAGTTCAAGCATCTTTGCCGCGCGCCTCGGGCTGGGCCTGTCGGGCTTCGAAGCGGTCGTAGGCTTCGACGATGCGTTGCACCAACGGATGGCGCACCACGTCCTTGGGCTGGAAATGGGTGAAGCTGATGCCCGGTACGTCCTTGAGCACCTCGATCACATGGGCCAGGCCCGACTTGGTGCCGCGTGGCAGGTCGACCTGGGTGATGTCACCGGTGATCACCGCGGTCGAGCCGAAGCCGATACGGGTGAGGAACATCTTCATCTGCTCGAGCGTGGTGTTCTGGCTCTCGTCGAGGATGATGAAGCTGTTGTTGAGCGTGCGGCCGCGCATGTAGGCCAGCGGGGCGATCTCGATCACCTGGCGCTCGATGAGCTTGGCCACATGTTCGAAGCCGAGCATCTCGTACAGCGCGTCGTACAGCGGGCGCAGGTACGGGTCGATCTTCTGGGCCAGGTCGCCGGGCAGGAAGCCGAGTTTCTCGCCGGCCTCGACCGCCGGGCGCACCAACAGGATGCGGCGCACCTGCTCGCGCTCCAGCGCATCCACGGCGCAGGCCACGGCCAGGTAGGTCTTGCCGGTACCGGCCGGGCCGATGCCGAAGTTGATGTCGTTGGCCAGGATCTCTTTGACGTAGCGTTGCTGGTTGACGCCGCGCGGGGTGATTTTGCCCTTGCGCGTGCGCAGCGAGACGCTGACTTCATTGACCGCAGGGTTGCCGATGCTCTCGACCGCGGATTCCTGGAGGTAGAGGTGGACCGTTTCCGGCGACAGTTCGCTGGCCTTGGCCTCGCGATAGAGACGGCGCAGCAGCTGTTCAGCGGCAGAGGTGGTCTTGGGTTCGCCGATCAGTTCGAACTGATTGCCGCGGTTGCGGATCTCGATGGCCAGGCGTTGCTCGATCAGGCGCAAGTGCTCGTCGAACTGGCCGCACAGGTTGGCGAAACGGTTGGCCTCGAAAGGTTCGAGGATGAAGCGATGGGGTTGTATGGGAGCGTTCAAGGTGGTTTTTAGCCGCTCGACGGCAATGAATGTGAGCTCAAGAATAACCCTTGAGTGGCAGTGGCGAAAGCACTGAAACGATCAAGGGTCGGTGCTGGCCGTGGCGGCCTCATCGCGGGGCAAGCCCGCTCCCACGTTTTGGGCTGCGCCCACACGAGCACGAGCAATCCTCGGCCTATAGTGATCGGCATTTCTTACGGCTGTGTGATGGGGCTTCAGTCAGGGGAGGGGCGAGAACGGTGTGCGCCCTTCGGCGTTCTGCAGTTCCAGCAGGTATTTGCGGAAGATCTGGCCGAGCACCTGGGTGGCATGCTCAAGCTCGTCGCGCGGCATCTGCTCGGTGACTTCGTCGGCCATGTCCAGTGCATCTTCCGCACCGTTGACCGCCGCCATCTTCAGCAGGATGTAGGCCTGCACGTTGTTGGCCTTGACCCCTTCGCCGTGGAAGAACATCGAACCGAGGCGATACTGGGATTGGGCGTGGCCCTGCAGAGAGGCTTTCTCGAACCACTTGAGCGCTTTGTCGAGGTGGCGGGGGGTACCGCTGTAGTAGAACTCGCCCAGCTCGTACTGTGCTTCGGCATCCCCGGAGTCTGCGGTTTGCTCGCAGGCCTTCAGGGCGCTGGCCTGATCCTCCGGCGCGGCATTCAGCGTGCAGCGGCCCGTCGCTGGAATCAGCAACGAGTTACCGCCCTCCGCCAGGGCCAGCAGGGGCTGAAGAAGCAACAGGCAGCCCATGGTCAGGGCGCGGCCGGTGCGGTTCATGGGGATCGACTTACCTCTGCAAAGCTACGGCCAAGGTCTCTGGTGGCACATTATGGGATAAGCAGCGCCAACCTTACAAAGTTTTACTGGAAATTCTACACCCCGAGTGAGGGCTGCCGATTTTGCCAGTGTTTGTGAGAGGGGTCACATTCCCCGGCCTCATCGCGGGGCAAGCCCGCTCCCACGCAGGGATCAAGTCACGTGGGAGCGGGCTTGCCCCGCGATCTGGCCGGCGTGTTACTTGAGTTTGGCGAAAGCCCGCTCAGCCGCATCCAGGGTGATCTGCAGCTCCTTGTCGCCGTGGGCGATGGAGGTGAAGCCCGCCTCGAACGCACTCGGCGCCAGGTACACGCCACCTTCGAGCATCAGGTGGAAGAAGCGCTTGAAGCGCTCCGCATCGCTGGCCATCACGTCGTCGAAGGTGACGATGTCATCGGCGCCGCTGAAGTACAGGCCGAACATGGCGCCCGCTTGCGTGGTGACGAACGGGATGCCGGCGGCATCGGCGCGCTGCTGCAGGCCGTCGAGCATGCGGCTGGTGAAGTCGGTGAGTTCGTCGTGGAAGCCCGGGCGGCTGATCAGTTTGAGGGTGGTCAGGCCGGCGGCCATGGCCAGCGGGTTACCGGACAGGGTGCCGGCCTGGTAGACCGGGCCGAGCGGGGCGATGCAGCCCATGATCTCGCGCTTGCCGCCGAAGCAGCCGACCGGCATGCCGCCACCGACGATCTTGCCGAAGGTCGACAGGTCTGGGGTGATGCCGTAGTAGCCCTGGGCACCGCCGAGGGAGACACGGAAGCCGGTCATCACTTCGTCGAAGATCAGCACCACGCCGTGCTTGTCGCACAGCGCGCGCAGGCCTTCGAGGAAGCCCGGCGCCGGTGGTACGCAGTTCATGTTGCCGGCCACCGGCTCGACGATGATGCAGGCCACGGTCTGGCCAACGTCGGCGAGGGTTTTCTCGACCGCGGCGATGTCGTTGAACGGCAGCGTCAGGGTGTGCTTGGCGAAGTCCGCCGGTACGCCGGCAGAGCTCGGCACGCCCTGGGTCAGCAGGCCCGAACCGGCCTTGACCAGCAGGCTGTCGGAATGGCCGTGGTAGCAGCCTTCGAACTTGATGATGGCGTCACGGCCGGTGTAGCCACGGGCCAGGCGGATGGCGCTCATGGTGGCTTCGGTGCCGGAGCTGACCATGCGCACCATCTCCATCGACGGCACCAGCGAGCAGACCAGGTCGGCCATCTCGGTTTCCATGGCGGTCGGGGCGCCGTAGGACAGGCCGTGTTCCAGCTGTTTACGTACCGAGTCCAGCACGTCCGGGTGGGCGTGGCCGAGGATCATCGGGCCCCAGGAACCGACGTAGTCGACGTAGCGCTTGTCATCCTCGTCGACGACGTAGGCGCCTTCGGCGTGCTTGAAGAACAGCGGAGTGCCGCCGACGCTCTTGAAAGCGCGGACCGGCGAGTTGACGCCGCCGGGGATGTGCTTCTGGGCTTGGGCGAACAGGGCTTCGGAACGGGACATGGGATCTTCTCTCGAAATCAGGAAGCGAACAGGGCGTTGAAGGCGCGGGCGCGGCGGGTGACTTCCTGCGCGCTGTCGGCACCGAACAGGCCGTGGATCACCGCCAGCAGGTCGGCGCCATGGGCGACCAGCGGGGCGGCGTTGTCGAGGGTAATGCCGCCGATCACGGCGATCGGCAGCTTGACCTGGGCGCGGGCCTGTTCCAGCAGATCGACGCTGGCGGCCGGTGCGCCCGGCTTGGTGACGGAATTGAAGAAGCGGCCGAAGGCGACGTAGTCGGCGCCTTCCTTGGCGGCCTGCTGGGCAAGCTCAAGGCTGGCGTGGCAGGTGGAGCCGATGATCGCCTGACGGCCGAGCAGGGCGCGGGCCGGCGTGAGCGGGCCGTCGGTCTGGCCCAGGTGCACGCCGACGCCCAGGCGCGCGGCCAGTTCGGCGTCGTCGTTGATGATCAGCTGGGTGCCGTAGCGCTCGCACAGTTTCATCAGCGCTTCGGCCTCACGCAGGCGGCGGGCGGCATCGTCGCTCTTGTCGCGGTACTGCAGCAGGCAGACGCCGCCTTCGAGTGCCGCCTCGACGTGGCTTAAGAAACGGCCGGCGAGCAGCTGGCTGTCGGTGATCGCATACAGACCGCGGAGCTTCATCGGGTGGCCTCGTGTCAGGAGCAGAAATCCAGGGGCAGGCGGCGTGGCACGTACTGGCCCTTGCCCAGTTGCTCGGCGTCACGCAGGGTGCGCCAGGTGTAGTCCAGGGCGCTGCGCACGGCGCTTTGCAGCTGCTCGCCGAGGGCCAGGCGGCCGGCCAGGGCGCTGGCCAGGGTGCAGCCCGAGCCGTGGTAGCTGCCGGGCAGGCGTTGGCAGGTCCAGGTGTGCTGCTGGCCATCGCGGCTGTACAGGCGGTTGTGGATTTCGTCCTCGTCGCCGTGGCCGCCGGTGATCAGCAGGTGCTCGACGAAGGGCAGCAGCTTGGCGGCGCACTCGTCGGCGGTGCCGTCCGGCAGTTCGGCGAGGATCCGCGCCTCGGGCAGGTTCGGGGTGGCAATGGTGGCCAGCGGCAGCAAGCGCTCGCGCAGGGCGTAGCCGACCTCGTCCTTGCCCAGGCGGCCACCGCCGCCGGCACGCAGCACCGGGTCGCAGACCAACGGCAGGTGCGGGTGGGCCTTGAGCAGTTCGGCCACGGTGTCGACCATTTCGATCGAGCCGAGCATGCCCAGCTTGACCGCGGCCACGCTGGAGTCGGCCAGCACGGCGTTGGCCTGGGCCAGTACCCACTCGCGGTCGAGCACGCGGAAGTCGGAAACGTTGACGGTATCCTGCACGGTCAGGGCGGTCACGGTCGGTGCGGCGTGACAGCCTTGGGCGATCAGGGCTTCGATATCTGCCTGCAGCCCGGCGCCACCACTTGGGTCGTGGCCGGAGAGACAGAGGACAACGGGGCGGGAGCTGTAGGTATTCATGGTCGGCGAGCTTATCACCAAACCTTTTTGTGCGGATCGGTCGCTGCGCAAGATTTGCTGATCGAGTGGTCAGGATGTCTGGGCTGCTTATGCTGTAATGCCCGTGCTAGAGCTGTTTCATGCAAATTTAGTGTGGCCTCTGGCCTTGCCGGAAAGCTATGCTAGAGTGCTCGGATAATTCGATCAACGGACTCTGCCGGATCACGTCGTCTCAAAGGGAAGGGAGGCAACGCGACGCGAACGGACAGGCCATGCTGGGGCTGTATGCGCTATTTGCTGATTGTGCTTCTGGGCTGCTTGCCCCTGTTCGCCGGGGCGGTCGAATTCGACGCCAGCACCGCACGCCTGCCACTGGGCAGGTTCATGCAGGTCTACGAGGACCACGATGGCAGCGCCAGTATTGGCCAGGTCAGCGCGCCCGCCTTTGCCAGCCGTTTCCAGGCGCACCCGCATGAGGTGCTCAATGCCGGTTACTCGACTTCGGTGTTCTGGCTGCGAATCGACCTTGACTACGCCGCGCCTCCCTCCGCCGCGCCGCGCCAATGGTTGCTGGAGCTGGCTTACCCGCCGCTGGATCACCTCGAGCTCTACCTGCCGGATGCCCAAGGGGTGTTTCGCCTGGCCCAGCGCACCGGCGATGCACTGCCCTATGCCAGTCGGCAGATTCGCCAGAACAACTACCTGTTCGAGCTGCCGCTCAAACCCGGGCAGGCGACCACCGCCTACCTGCGCCTGCACAGCCAGGGTTCGGTCCAGGCGCCGCTGACGCTGTGGTCGACCCAGGCGTACCTCGAAGACCAGCCCACCCGCCTGTATGTGCTGGGCATGATCTATGGCGTGCTGCTGGTGATGCTGGTCTACAACCTGTTCATCTACCTCAGCGTGCGCGATGTCAGTTACCTCTACTACATCCTCTACATCGCCTCGTTCGGCTTGTACCAGGTGTCGGTCAACGGCGCCGGTATCGCCTATTTCTGGCCGGACAGCCCGTGGTGGGCGAATGCCGCGACGCCCCTGTTCATCGGCGCCGCCGGGCTGTTCGGCTGCCAGTTCGCCCGCCATTTCCTGCAACTGGGCCGGCTCAGCCGTGGTTTCGACCGCCTGCTGATGGCACTGATGGCGGGTGGCGCGCTGGTCATGGTGCTAGCGGTGACCCTGCGCTACGGCATCGCGCTGCGCATGGCCACGGTGCTGGCGCTGTTGTTCACCGTGAGCATTTTCAGCGCAGGCCTGTATGCCTGGTGGCGCGGGGTGCGGGTGGCGCGCTGGTTCATCATCGCCTGGACCGCCTTCCTGCTGGGCGGGTTGGTCAACACCCTCATGGTGTTGGGCTACCTGCCCAACGTGTTCCTCACCATGTACGCCAGCCAGCTCGGCTCGGCGCTCGAAGTGGCGTTGCTGTCACTGGCACTGGCCGACCGCATCAACAGCCTGCGCGAGCAGCAGGCCCAGGCCCTGCGCGAGACCGGGCGCACCCTTGAGCAGTTGAACCAGCAACTGGCCCACAGCAATCGCCTGAAAGACGAGTTCCTCGCCATCGTCACCCATGAGCTGCGCACCCCGATGAACGGTGTGATCGGCTCGTTGGAGCTGCTGCAAACCCTGCCCATGAGCGCCGAGCAGGCCCAGTACCACCGCACGGCCGCAGGTTCCGCCCAGGACATGATGGCCATGGTCGACGACATCCTGATCCTCACCGAGCTGCAGGCCGGCCGCCTGCGCAACCACGGTGTGCCGTTCAGCCTGCGCCGCCTGCTCCAGGAACTGCGTGCCGGTTACGCCGGGCAGGCGCTGGCCAAGGGCTTGTACCTGACCCTGGATATCCCCGCCGACGTGCCCGACAGCCTGGTGGGCGATGCGCAGAAGCTCGCCCGCTGCCTGGCCTGCCTGGTGGACAACGGCCTCAAGTTCACCCACCAGGGCGGCGTGACCGTGCAGGTGCGTGGCCGGCGCATCGGCCCCGACCGGCTGGCGCTGAGCCTGACCGTCAGCGACAGCGGCATTGGTTTCGAAGACCTCGACCAGGCCGTGCTGTACCAGCGCTTCTTCCAGGTCGATGGTTCGATGACCCGGCGCTACGGCGGCCTGGGCATCGGCCTGTCGATCTGCCGCCAATTGGGCGAACTGGTTGGCGCGCAGCTGTCGCACGAGTCTACCCCGGGGCTGGGCAGCCGCTTCGAACTGAGCCTGATCCTGACCGTGGCCCAGGTGCAGGTGACTTCCAGCCGGGCGGCGACGGGGCGCAGGCGCTACTGAGGCTAGCGCAGAAAATGCTCTGCTCATCGGCAGTTTTGTCACTTTGACTGCGCTGGCTGCGGTGCTTCACTGGGTTCTCCAGGCATGAGCGGATCCAGGAGGCCCCCCGATGAACCTGCACCAGTTCGCCGAAACCCACGAAGTCACCAACCAGCCGCCGGCCCTCGACGGCGCCAACCTGTACCGTCTCGACCAGCCCTTGCAGGAATGGTCGCGGCGCTTTGGTGCCGGCTGGGCCGAGGCGCGGATCGATGCCTACGGGGCACTGGCCGGCGGCCCGCTGATGGCCGCCGGGTTCCTCGCCAATGCGCACAAACCCGAGTTCAGCAGCCACGACCGCTACGGCCACCGGGTGGATCTGGTGGAGTTCCATCCCGCCTACCACGAGCTGATGCGCACTGCGGTCGAGCATGGCCTGCCCTCGCTGCCCTGGGCCGAACCGCGTGCGGGCGCCCATGTGGCGCGGGCCTCCATGACCTACCTGCACAGCCAGGCCGAAGCCGGCACCGGCTGCCCGCTGACCATGACCTTCGCCGCCGTGCCAGCGCTGCGGCTGCAGCCGGAGCTGGCCAGCTATTGGTTGCCGAAGATCCTCGCCCGCGAATACGACCCGCGCAATGTCGGCGACCGGCACAAGGCCGGGGTGACCATCGGCATGGCCATGACCGAGAAGCAGGGCGGCACCGATGTGCGCGCCAATACCACCCGCGCCTACCCTGTTGGCCAGCCTGGCCCGGGCCAGGCCTATGAGCTGGTGGGGCACAAGTGGTTCTGCTCGGCGCCCATGTGCGACGCCTTCCTCACCCTGGCCCAGACCGACAAGGGCCTGAGCTGCTTCCTGCTGCCGCGCCACCGCCCGGATGACCAGCGCAACCAGTTCTATATCCAGCGCCTGAAGAACAAGCTCGGCAACTGCTCCAATGCCTCCAGCGAAGTGGAGTTCCGCGGTGCCCTGGCGTGGATGATCGGCGAAGAGGGCCGGGGCGTGCCGACCATCATCGAGATGGTGGCCATGACCCGCTTCGATTGCATGGTTGGCTCCAGCGCGCTGATGCGCCAGGCGCTGACCCAGGCCGCCCATCACTGCGCCCACCGCAAAGTCGGCGGGCGGGTGTTGAGCGAGCAGCCGCTGATGCAGAACGTGCTCGCCGACCTGGCCCTGGAAAGCGAGGCGGCGCTGGCCCTGAGCCTGCGCATGGGCCAGGCCCTGGAGCAGCTCGACGACCCCCAGCAAGCGCATTTCGCCCGGCTGGTGACGGCGGTGGGCAAGTACTGGATCTGCAAGCGCGCGCCGGGGATGATCAACGAGGCCGCCGAGTGCCTGGGCGGTGCGGGCTATGTCGAGGACAGCATCCTGCCGCGGCTGTACCGGGAGGCACCGGTCAACTCGACCTGGGAAGGATCCGGCAACGTTCAGTGCCTGGACGTGCTGCGGGCGCTGTCGAAGGAGCCGGGTGTGCTGGATGCGTTGTTCATCGAACTGGGCGATGGGCATGGCGATCCACGCCTGGCGGCGTTCATCGGCAACCTCAAAGGGGCATTTGCCGATACTGGCGACATTCAGTACCGGGCTCGGCAACTGACCGAAGACATTGCTGTGGCGTTGCAGGCCAAGCTGTTGCTCGAGGCCGGTAACGCGACGGTCAGCGATGCCTTTATCGCCAGCCGCCTGGGTGGCGGCGGGCGGGTTTATGGCGCATTGCCGCGCGGGGTGGGTGTCGAGGCGTTGGTGGCCAGGGCGACGCCGGTGTGGGGCGGATAACGCCATCGCGGGGCAAGCCCGCTCCCACGATTCGAACGTTCGTGGGAGCGGGCTTGCCCCGCGAAAGGCGTGTTTTTAACCGCGAACGCAGGCAAGATGCTGAACATGCATGTCAGAAGACAGGAAGCCCAGCGTGAGCCAAGCGTTTGAAGTCGTTGATACCCCCGAACAGGCCGTCGACCGTCTGGCGGCCCTCCACGAGCAAGCCACCGGCGCCCTGAGCCAGGCCCTCAAGCGCTACCTCAAGGACCGCACCGAACCGGGCCAGGACGAGCGTGCGCTGTTCCGCTACCCGGCGCTGCGCCTGACCTACTTCAGCCAGGGTGAAGTCGCCGCCACCACCCGCGCCTACGCCAAGGTCCAGGTGGCCGGCACCTACAGTGTCACCGTCACCCAGCCCGCCGCGTTCCGTGGCTACCTGCTGGAGCAGCTGCGGCCCTTGATGCACGACTACACGGTGACCGTGGAGGTCGGCGTCAGCGAACAGAACATCCCGTACCCCTACGTGGTCGACCAGGGCGACGAACTGGCCGGCAGCGGCATCACCGCCGCGCAGCTGGCGCGGGTGTTCCCCAGCACCGACCTGTCGGCCGCCACCGACAACATCGCCGACGGCCTGTACGACTGGGAAAGCGCCGAGACGCTGCCGCTGGCGCTGTTCGACGCGGCCCGTGTCGACTTCTCGCTGCGCCGTCTGGTGCACTACACCGGCAGCGACTGGCGGCACATGCAGCCGTGGATCCTGCTGACCAACTACCACCGCTACGTCGACCAGTTCATCAGCCATGGCCTCGAGCAGCTGCGCCAGGACCCACGCTTCGTGCGCATGGTCCTGCCGGGCAACGTGGTCATCGAAAAGGGCATGGACAACGGCGAGGCCCAGGCCCTGGTGGCCAGCGTGGTCTGGCACCGCTACCAGATGCCGGCCTACCACCTGATCGCCGCCGACGGCGATGGCGTCACCCTGGTCAATATCGGCGTCGGCCCGTCCAACGCCAAGAACATCACCGACCACCTGGCCGTGCTGCGCCCGCACTGCTGGCTGATGATCGGCCACTGTGGCGGCCTGCGTCAGTCGCAGACCATCGGCGACTATGTGCTGGCCCACGCCTACATGCGCCGTGACGGCATCCTCGACCGCGTGGTGCCGCCGAACATCCCGATCCCGGCCCTGGCCGAAGTGCAGCTGGCGCTGCAGGAAGCGGCGGCGCAGGTTACCGGCGAGCGTGGCGAGGAACTCAAGAAGCGCCTGCGCACCGGCACCGTGCTCACCTACGACGACCGCAACTGGGAGCTGCGCTGGGCCCAGGAGCGCCCGCTGATCAACCTGTCGCGCGCCGTGGCGGTGGACATGGAAAGCGGCACCATCGCCGCGCAGGGCTACCGGCTGCGGGTGCCGTACGGCACCTTGCTGTGTGTCTCCGACAAACCGCTGCACAGCGAGATCAAGCTGCCCGGCTCGGCCAACGCCTTCTACAACCGCGCGGTCAGCCAGCACCTGAAGATCGGCATCGCCGCCCTCGACCTGCTGCGTACCGAGCTCAACTCGCTGCACTCGCGTAAACTGCGCAGCTTCGATGAGCCGCCGTTCCGCTGAGGATCCATGCCCCTGCCACCCCGCAACACCCCGCGCCGCCCGGCGGCGCGGCCTTCCGGCCCACGTCGCCAGGCCAAGGCGCCGCCGGCCGAACCGCGCCTGATCCTGTTCAACAAGCCGTTCGACGTGCTCACGCAGTTCAGCGACGGCGAAGGGCGCGCCACGCTCAAGGATTTCATCGACATCCCCGGCATCTACCCGGCCGGGCGCCTGGACCGCGACAGCGAAGGCTTGCTGCTGCTGACCAATGACGGGCGCCTGCAGGCCCGTATCGCCGACCCCAAGCACAAGCTGGCCAAGACCTACTGGGTGCAGGTGGAGGGCGAGCCGAGCGCGGAGCAGTTGCAGCGCCTGCGCGATGGCGTCGAGCTCAATGATGGCCCGACCTTGCCAGCCGAAGCCCGCTTGCTCGACGAGCCCACGCTGTGGCCACGCAACCCGCCGGTGCGCTTTCGCAAGAGCGTGCCGACGGCGTGGCTGGAACTGGTGATTCGTGAAGGACGCAACCGCCAGGTGCGGCGCATGACGGCGGCGGTGGGCTTGCCGACCTTGCGCCTGGTGCGGGTGAGGATTGGTGACTGGACGATCGAGGGGTTGGAACAGGGTTGCTGGCGGGAAGTGCCGGCGAAGCTCTGATCGCTATCGCGGGGCAAGCCCGCTCCCACATTCCCTACATTCGTGGGAGCGGGCTTGCCCCGCGATAGGTGCCTAAACCCCTTCGAGAAACCCCACCACCACGCTCTTGATGATGAACGCCAGCACGCCCAGGCCCAGCACGAAGAACAGGATCAGCGTGCCGAACCGGCCAGCCTTGGATTTTTTCGCCAGGTCCCAGACGATGAAGCCCATGAAGGCGATCAGCACGGTGACGAGGACGATCATCATCCACTCTTCGAATACGGCGGGATCCATCGGTCAACTCCAGGCAGGATAAGAGCCCGATCATACGCCGGGCGCGCAGGGTTTCAACGCAGGTGGGTCAATGGCAGCTCGGTGCTGGCCAGCACCTGGTTGAGCACGAAGCTCGAACGCACGCTGGTCACGCCGTCGATGCGGGTCAGGCTGCCGAGCAGCAGCTTCTGGTAGTGGTCCATGTCCGGTACCACCACCTTGAGCTGATAGTCGGCGTCCATCCCGGTGACCAGGCTGCACTCCAGCACCTGCGGCAGGTTGCGGATCGCCGCCTCGAAGGTTTCGAAGCGCTCGGGGGTGTGGCGGTCCATGCCGATCAGCACATAGGCGGTCAGGCTCAGGCCGAGCTTCTTGCGGTCCAGCAGCGCCACCTGGCGCGAGATGTAGCCGTCGTCTTCGAGCTGCTTGACCCGGCGTGAGCAAGGGGAGGGCGACAGGCCGATGCGCTCGGCCAGTTCCTGGTTGGAGATGCGCGCGTCACGCTGCAATTCGGCAAGGATGCTCAGGTCATAGCGGTCGAGCTTGCTCATGAATAGGGCCTTTTCTGTTCGGATTGCGGCGAATTATCGATCCTGAGTGAAAAATTGCGCAAGCAGTATTTATCAGAGCAATCTTCGCAATCCTCTGCCCCCCGTGCTCGCCTATCTTTATCACCAGAATCACTGCCCGGATATCAGTCCACGGCGAGGCGCCCCAGACGGGCGCTCGCGGCCAGCCCTCCAACCGGATCGGCACGGCCCCCGGGCTACGCACTGCCCAGAAGGCGGCGCGAGGTGAGCCGGTACCACAAGTGCCGAGCACGGACGACAATTCCCGAAGGGAGGCCGCAAGGCCTCCCTTTTTTATTGCGCCTGAGGGCCCTATCGAGTGCCCCGCGATGGCGTCGACAGTGTGCAGCTGTTTCAGGAATGAACAGCCGGTATATCTGCCCGCGCCACGCCCGGACACAGGCTCGCGGCCACTGCGCTCAGCAGTACCAGCAGCCCACCGGCCAGGGCGATGACGAAGCCTTGGCCGGGTGTCGTCGCATCCACCAGTTGCCCCGCCGCAGCGGCGCCCAAAGCCACGCCGACATTCAGCCCGGCCAGCAACCAGGTCAAGCCTTCGGTCAACTGCTGCGTGGCGACGCACCGCTCCACCAGGGTCATGGCGATGATCATGGTCGGGGCGAAGAACACCCCGGCCAGCAGCACTGCCCCGGCCAGCCCGGTGAGGGAGTCGACCATCAGCAAGGGCAGGGTGGCCAGCGCCGTCGCCAGCGCGCCCACCAGCAGCTGGCGCGGCAGTGGCAACCGCCAGCGCACGGCGCCGAACACCAGACCCGCCGCGCAGGAGCCGATGGCGTAGGCCGACAGCACCAGGCTGGCCGCGAAGGGTTGCCCGCGTTCACTGGCGAACGCCACGCTGACGATATCTACCGTGCCGACGATCACGCCCATCGCCACCATCAGCAAGGTCAGCCGCCGCAGGCTTGGCTGGCGCCACAGCGACCGGTTGCGCGAGGGCGTGCGATCGACATCGCCCACCGGCGGCTCACTGGCCGTCTGCAGTACCAGTGCCAGCGTGCCAAGCGCCAGCAGCGTGGCGGCACCAAGCAGGCCGGCTGCCGGCCACAGGGCCACCCCGAGCCCGATCGCCAGGGGCGGGCCGGCGATGAAGCTGGCCTCGTCGAACACCGTCTCCAGCGAATAGGCGCTCTGCAACAGCGGCTGCCCGCGGTACAGGTGGGCCCAGCGCGCACGGGCCATGGCCGACATGCTGGGCATGCAGCCGCTGAGCAGCGCCGCTGCGAACAACAGCCAATCGGCACTGCGCAACCACGCAGCAGCGGCCAGCAACAGCAGGCCGGCCACGCTGACAAAGCTGGCCAGCGGCAGTACCCGGCGCTGCCCCAGGCGGTCGACCAGGCGTGACACCTGCGGCGAGAGCAGCGCATAGGTCAGCACGAAAGTGGCCGATACCGCCCCGGCCAGGGCGTAGCTGCCGCGTGTGTGGGACAGCAGGGTGATGATCGCGATCCCGGTCATCGGCAGTGGCAAGCGTGCCAGTAATGCAGCCAGGGCAAAGCCCCGCGTGCCGGGCAAGGCAAACAGTCGGGTGTAGGGATTAGGCATCTCGGTTCCTCCTTGAGCCCCGCCAGCTGCAAAGGGCAGAGCGGCGGAATGAATACGTACAGCACGTATGATTAAATAATCATACGATGTGAATGTAAATATTCATACGCAGTGTATGTAAGGGGGAGTGATGGTTCGCCGTACCCGCGCCGAAATGGAAGAAACCCGCGCCGCTTTGCTGGCGATGGCCCGTCAGGTCATCAGCGAACAGGGCTATGCAAACGCTTCGATGGACGACCTGACCGCCCGTGCCGGCCTGACCCGCGGCGCCCTCTACCACCACTTCGGTGACAAGCAGGGCCTGCTGGCGGCGGTGGTGGCGCAAATCGACGCTGAGATGGACGCCCGCCTGCAGGCTATTTCAGACGCGGCCAGCGACCCCTGGGAGGGCTTGCGTCAACGCTGCCAGGCCTACCTGCGCATGGCCCGCGAGCCGCAGATCCAGCGCATCGTCCTGCGCGATGCGCGGGCGGTGTTGGGTGGCGCTTCGCCCGAGGCGCAGCAGCACTGTGTTGCCTCGCTGCAGCAACTGCTCGCCGGGTTGATCCAGCAGCAGGTAGTGGCCGAGGCCGACCCGTGGGCGCTGGCGGCGATGGTCCATGGCAGCCTGACCGAAGCGGCGTTCTGGGTCGCTCAGGGCGAGGAGGGCGATGCCCAACTGGACCAGGCACTGGCAGCGCTGGAGTTGCTGTTGCGCGGTTTGCTGGCGCGGGTGTGACGCACTCGCTGTCCGCTATTTCATCAGCCGGCCTTGTGCGGCGCGTTAGACTGCCTGCAGTACAGGCAGGGGTCATCGACTGAGAGGAACAACATGAGGTCACGCATCTGGCAGTTGGCAGGTGTTGGTTTGCTGGGCATCGGTATCAGCCTGGGCGCCTTGGCCCAAGGGCCGGGGGACGGCCCGCAGGATCCCAATGGCGGGCGTGGCTCGCCGCTCAACTCGCGTGATGAAGTGCGCCAGACCCAGCCGCCGCGCCAAGGCTATTACCAGGACATCCCGCGCCGGCATGACGACAACCGTCACTGGCAGGCCGGTGGCCCCGGTCAGCGCCCGGGCGGTGATTGGTCGGGGCGGCCGGACGGCCATGGCGATGGTTGGGGCCCAGGGCCGCAGTATCACCCCGGGCATACCATCGATCGCTTCCCGGACCGCTCCTGGCAAGTGCCCTATCGCGGTCAGGACTACTACTACTCCGGTGGCTACTGGTATCGCCCCCATGGCGGCGGCTACGTTGTGGTCAGGCCGCCTTACGGCGTGCGGGTCAGCTACCTGCCGCCCTATGCGCGCGAAGTATGGCTGGGCGGCGCGTTGTTCTTCCTGGTGGCCGACACCTATTACCAGTACCAGGCCAGCAGCGCCGAGTACGTGGTGGTCAACCCGCCCACGGTGGCGCCAGCGCCGCAACCGGCGGGTGGCTACGATGTGATCGCCTATCCCCTGTACGGCCAGGGCCCGGAGCAGCAGGAGCAGGACCGATATCAGTGCCATCGCTGGGCCGTGAGCCAGAGCGGGTTCGACCCGGCAACCGCCAGCTATGCGCCGCCGGTGAACGTGGCTGACAGCTATCGACGGGCATTGGGTGCTTGCTTGAGCGGGCGGGGTTATAGCATCAACTGAGCCAGACTGTGGGAGCCGGCTTGCCGGCGATGCAGGCGCCGCAGTTTTTGGGCACCGGCTTCGCCGGTGATCGCCGGCAAGCCGGCTCCCACAGGATTACGCATTTCTTCAGAGCAGCGCGGTCAAGGTGGGAGCTGGCTTGCCAGCGATGAGGCCTACACCGGATCGGCATGCACCAGCACATCGGCCCGTGGGTAGCGCTCGCGGATCGCCTGCGACGCCTGCACGCACAAGCCATGGGCCTGATGCAGCGGCAGTTCCCCCGGCAATTCCAGGTGCAGTTGCACGAACCAATGGCTCCCCGACACCCGCGTGCGCAAGTCGTGCACGCCCTTGACCCCAGGGATCGCCAGCACCGCTTCGAGCATGCGCTCGCCGATGTCGGCCGGCAGTTCCTGGTCCATCAGGATCGCCGTGCTCTCGCGGGCGATCTGCACCGCGCTCCACAGGATGTATAGGGCGATACCCAGGCCAAACAGCGCATCCAGCTGTGGCCAGCCCAGGCGCGCCAGCAGCAGGGCCAGCAGGATGCTGCCATTGAGCAGCAGGTCGGAGCGGTAGTGCAGCGAGTCGGCGCGTACCGCCGTCGAGCCTGTGATACGGATCACCCTGCGCTGCAACGCCAGCAGCGCCAAGGTCAGCACCAGCGACAGCAGCATCACCGCGATACCGGCCCCGGTGTCGCCCAGCGGCTGCGGCGATTGCAAGCGCTGCACGGCCTGCACCCCGATCAATACCGCACTGACCCCGATGAACAGCGCCTGCGCCATGCCGGCCAGGGCTTCTGCCTTGCCATGGCCAAAACGGTGATCGTCGTCGGCCGGGCGCAACGCGTAGTGCACCGCGAGCAGGTTGAGGAAGGAGGCGACGGCATCCAGCGCCGAGTCGGTAAGCCCGGCCAGCAAACTCACCGAGCCGCTCAGCCACCAGGCCACGGCCTTGCTCAGCACCAGGATGCTGGCCACCGCCAAGGATGCCCGGGTGGCCAGGCGCAGCAGGCGTTGGTGTTCGCTGGTCACGGTCATGCGCCGAGGATCGTCCTTATGGGTTTCAGGCTGCCGGTACCAGGCCGAGGGCAGCCAGTTGCTCGACGCTGCCGCGCTGCTGGATCAGCCGTGGGTCGTTCAGCGGCAGGCGCTGGCCCAGTTCGCTTTCGAGGATAGCCTGCAGCTTGAGCCTGTCGACCTGGCCATCGGCATTGATGGCGGGCTTGAGCTTGGCCGGATCGACCTGCGCGGAGTAGCCGCCGGGGTAGTAGATGGCGCCCGTGGCGAAGTCGATGCCGAAGGCGATCAGGCCGGGGATGATGTAGAACAGCAGGCCGACGGCATCCAGTGCGGCGATCATCGGGTCGATCTTGCCTTCGATCTGGCCGCGACGGTCAGGGAAGAAAACCGTGCCGCAGGCCGTCAGTTGGGTCAGCAGGGTGGCGATCAGGGCGACACCGATGACGCGGGAAGGGATGCGCATGTGAATCTCCGGAAAAGGTAACCACGACAAGGGGCGCGGCAGAGGGCGGCGCCTGAAGCTTAAGACCATGATAGGGCAGGCCAGGTTCGCCGTTATACTCGGGCGATTGTTCGAGGACCACCATGATTTCATTACCGATCGATGCCGTACTGCCCGACCTGCGCCTGGCCCTGGGCGAACGCGACGAAGCCGTGCTCGAGGCGCCGCCCGGCGCCGGCAAGACCACCCGCGTGCCCTTGGCCCTGCTCGACGAACCCTGGCTGGCCGGGCAGACCATCCTCATGCTCGAACCCCGCCGCCTGGCCGCCCGTGCCGCCGCCGAGCGGCTGGCCAGCGAGCTGGGCGAAAAGGTCGGGGAAACGGTGGGCTATCGCATCCGCCTCGACAGCAAGGTCGGCCCCAATACCCGCATCGAAGTGGTCACCGAAGGCATTCTCACCCGCCGCCTGCAGAGCGACCCGGCGCTGGACGGCGTGGGGCTGCTGATCTTCGACGAATTCCATGAGCGCAGCCTCGACGCCGACCTGGCCCTGGCCCTGAGCCTCAATGGCCGCGGGTTGCTGCGTGACGAGCTGCCACTGAAGATCCTGCTGATGTCGGCCACCCTGGAGGGCGAGCGCCTGTCGCGGCTGCTTGATGACGCTCCGGTGGTCAGCAGCCAGGGCCGTATGCACCCGGTGGACATCCGCTGGAGCCGGCCCTTCCAGCCTGGCGAGTTCGTCGAGCCGCGGGTGGTCGACTGCGTGCTGCAGGCGCTTGCCGATGAAAGCGGCAGCCTGCTGGTGTTCCTCCCCGGGCAGGCCGAGATCCGCCGGGTGCACCAGGCCTTGCAGGAGGCCCTGGGCGAGCGCCCCGGTATCCTGCTCTGTCCGCTGCACGGCGAGTTAGACCTGAATGCCCAGCGCGCCGCCATCGAGCCGGCACCCAAGGGCCAGCGCAAGGTGGTGCTGGCCACCAACATCGCCGAGACCAGCCTGACCATCGACGGCGTTCGCGTGGTGATCGATGCAGGCCTTGCCCGGGTGCCGCGCTTCGACCCCGGCAGCGGCATGACCCGCCTCGACACCCAGCGCATCTCCCGCGCCAGCGCCACCCAGCGCGCCGGCCGCGCCGGGCGCCTGGAGCCGGGCGTGTGCTATCGGCTGTGGTCCGAGGCGCAGCATGACCAGCTGGCGGCCCATGGCAGCGCCGAGATCCTCCAGGCCGACCTGGCCGGGCTGGCCCTGCAGCTGGCGCGCTGGGGCGTACCGCCCGAACAGCTGAGCTGGCTCGACCAACCGCCCACTGCCGCCTTCGCCCAGGCCCAGGACCTGCTGGCACGGCTCGGCGCCTTCAAGCCCGGCCACCGCGAGCAGTTGAGCGCCCACGGCCAGGCCATGGCCGATCTGCCGGCCCACCCGCGCATCGCCCACCTGCTGCTGCGCGGCCAGGACCTGGGGCTGGCCGACATGGCCTGCGACGTCGCGGCCTTGCTGGGCGAGCGTGACATCCTGCGCGGCGGCGGCGCCGACCTGCATTCGCGGTTGAGCGTGCTCAGTGGTGAAAGCAGAACCTCACGCGGTGGCCAGGGCGGCGTGCAACGTGCCCGGCAGCTGGCCCGGCAATACCGTGGGCAACTGCGCGGCAAACCCCGCACCCCAGTGGCCGACCCCGAGCATCCGCGCTGGCTCGGTGCCCTGCTGGCGCTGGCCTACCCCGACCGTGTCGCCCAGCAGCGTCGCGAAGGCGGCGCCGAATACCGCCTGGCCAACGGCCGTGCGGCGCTGTTCGGCGAAGCCGATGCGTTGATGAAATGCCCCTGGCTGGTGATCGCCGACCTCGGCAGCCGCCAGGGCCAGCGCGAAGAGCGCATCTACCTGGCCGCCGAATTCGAGCGGGCACTGTTCGATGATGTGCTTGCCGAGCAGGTCGAACAGCTCGACCTGCTGGACTGGGACGAACGCGAGCAGGTGCTGCGCGCCGAACGCCAGCGCAAGGTCGGCGAGCTGGTGCTCAGCCGCGAGCCGCTGCCCGGCCTGGACGACGATGCCCGCGCCAGGGCCTTGCTCGGCCTGGTGCGGCGCAAGGGCCTGAACCTGCTGACCTGGACCCCCGAACTGCGCCAGTGGCAGGCCCGGGTCACGCTGCTGCGCCAGCTGGACCTGGAGAAGGACGGCCAGAGTGAGTGGCCCGACCTGGGCGACGAAGCGCTGCTGGCCAGCCTGGAAGACTGGCTGCAACCCTACCTGGGCAAGGTCTCGCGCCTGAGCCATTTCGCCGCGCTGGACCTGTCGTCGATCCTGCGCAACCTGCTGCCCTGGCCGTTGCCCCAGCGCCTGGACGAGCTGGCCCCAGCGCACCTGAGCGTGCCTTCGGGCTCGAACATCCGCCTGGACTACAGCGAGCAGCCACCGATTCTTGCCGTACGCTTGCAGGAGCTGTTCGGCCTGGCCGATACCCCGCGCATCGCCGGTGGGCGCCTGCAGGTCAAGCTGCACCTGCTGTCACCGGCACGCCGGCCGGTGCAGGTCACCCAGGACCTGGCCAACTTCTGGCGTACCACCTATGCCGAGGTGAAGAAGGATTTGAAAGGGCGCTATCCCAAGCACTACTGGCCGGACAACCCGCTGGTGGCCGAGGCCACGGCGCGGGCCAAGCCCAGAGGCACCTGACCAGGCAGGGCCGGCTAACCGGCGGGTGCCAAGGATGCTCCGGCCGCATTGTTGCCAGGCACGGACGATCAGGCCCCCGCTTCGCTCTCCAGCAGCATGAACAGGCGGTACAGCACCACGGTACTGAACAGCTGCAGGAAGCCGCTGAGGCTGTCCAGGGCCAGTTGCACGCCTGGCTGCGGCTCGGGGAATACCGTCAGCAGCAAGCCATCGATCAGCCACAGCGGCGCCAGTACCGACAGCATGCACACCATGATGCGCATGAAGTGCCCGGTGGTCATGCGCGCGCTGGTGCGCATCGACTCGACCACTGGCAGGCCGCGCAGCACCAGCAGGTATTCGGCGAACACCAGGTTCACCATGATCCACACGCCCGGGAAGATGAACAGCATCAGGCCCGCCATGATCAGCAGCGAGCTGATCAGGATCAACAGCGCCAGCGCCGGCCATAGCTGCACGGCGCGGGCGAACAGGTTGCGCTTGGCGATCGCGTCGCCGTTGCTGCGGGTGTCGAGGTAGAGGATCAGCGCGGCGCTGTACAGCGGGTAGAACAGCAGGCTGACCAACATGCCGTAGGCCGGCGAAGCCTGCTCGCCGAGCTCGCGGTAGAGCAATTGGCTGCACAGGGCCTCGAGCATCACCAACGGCAGGCACAGCTGAAGGATGCTCGCCAGGTGGCGGCGGAAGAAGTACAGGGAGTCGCGCAGAACGCTCAGCGGATTCATCGGTCAACATCGCATGGCAGAAAAAGCAGGGCGTAACTTTAGCCCAGACCGCCCGCTTGCTGAAAAAAGTTTCATGGCCCGGGCGATTGAATCGCCCGCGCCGGCCCCCCATCTTTGAGCCTGTCCGCTGTCCAGTTCAGCCCATGAGGTCGCTTGATGAACACTGAAGAACAAACCCTGATCGACGGCCTGTTCGGCCGCCTCAAGCAAGCCGAGGACCCGGCCCAGCCGCGCGACGCCCAGGCCCAGGCGTGCATCGAACAGCACCTGCGCCAGCAGCCGGCGGCGCCGTACTACATGGCCCAGGCGATCCTGGTGCAGGAGGCTGCGATCAAGCGCCTGGACGAGCAGAACAAGCAGCTCGAGGCCGAGCTCAAGCAGGCCCGTGCCCAGGCTGAAGCGAGCCGTTCCAGCGCGGGTAATGGCGGCGGTGGTTTCCTGTCCAGCATATTTGGTGGCGGTGCCGCTGCCCGCAGCCCGGAACCCCAGCGTTCGGTTGCGCCACCGCCATCTTCCGCCGGTGGCTGGCGCGAGCCTGCCCCGCAGGCCTACGCCCCTCCTCAACCACAGCAGGGCTTCGGCGCCGCGCCAGCGCCAGCACGCAGTGGCGCCAGCAGCTTCCTCGGCGGGGCGATGCAGACAGCTGCCGGTGTAGCCGGCGGCGTGCTGCTGGCCCAGGGCATCAGCAGCCTGTTCAATCATCACTCGCAGCCTGAAGAGGTGGTCGAGGTGATCAAGGAAGAACCCGCGCCGGCCAGCGACACAGGCGGCTGGAACGACCAGGGCGGCCAGCAGCAGGTGGCCGACAACGGTGGCTGGGGCAGCGACCAGGGTGGTTTTGCCGATACCGACTACGGCAGTGATGATGGCGGCTTCTTCTCGGACGACGACTACGTCTGAGGGCTCTGGCATACTCGCTGGCACTTGGGGGCGCGTTGCGCCCCTTTCGCGGGCAAGCCCGCTCCCACAAAAGCAGCGCATAACCTGTGGGAGCGGGCTTGCCCGCGAAAGGGCTGCGCAGCAGCCCCCTTCACGGATTCAGCGAGGTCACCACGCGTGAAGAAAATTGCCCTGTTCGCCGACGTGCAGAACCTCTACTACACGGTTCGCCAGGGCCACGGCTGCCATTTCAACTATGCCGCGCTGTGGGCCGACGTCAGCCGCGAAGGGCAGATTGTCGAAGCGGTGGCCTATGCCATCGACCGCGGCGACAGCAAGCAGCAACAGTTCCAGCAGATCCTGCGCAACCTCGGTTTCGAGGTGCGCCTCAAACCCTACATCCAGCGCGCCGATGGCTCGGCCAAGGGCGACTGGGACGTGGGCATCACCCTCGATGTGATCGAGGCCGCGGCGCGGGTCGATCAGGTGGTGCTGGCCTCCGGTGACGGCGATTTCGACCTGTTGCTGGAGCGGGCGATGCAGCGCCACGGCGTCGAAACCGTGGTCTATGGCGTGCCGGGGCTGACGGCCTTGTCGGTGATCCGCGCGGCCAGCCGCTACGTGCCGATCGAGGGCAAGCTGCTGCTGCGGCATTGAATGACGATCGCGGGGCAAGCCCGCTCCCACGATTTCCCACGATTACTGTGGGAGCGGCGGTGCGCCGATGCGACTTGCCCCGCGATTGGCTATTTCATCCCTTCCTGCCATTGCCCTCCAGATGCCCCAGCGGCACCCGCCGCTCCACCGCGCTCGACAGAATGATCGAGGTCTTGCTGAAGCCCAGCTGCGACACCCGGTTGATCAGCGCCTCCAATTCCCCCATCGAAGCCACCGCCGCCTGCATGATCACGCAGGGGTCGCCGGTGACCCGGTGACACTCGGTCAGTTCTGGGATGCTCGCCAGCACGTCATAGGCCTGCTGGTTGCCATGGCTGGCCAAGCGCAGCTCCATCACGCACTGGATCGGCAGGCCGATCTTTTCCAGGTCGACCTTGGCCGTGTAGCCACTGATCACCCCGCTGGCCTCGAGCTTGGCGACCCGCTCGGCCACCGCCGGGGCCGACAGGTTGACCTGGCGCGCCAACTGCGCGTAGGTGGCCCGGCCGTCTTCCAGCAGGGCGGCGAGGAGCATGCGGTCGTACTTGTCCATGGCGATTCCTGATGACTTTGCAATCGATGGTCAAGGCTGTGCATAACCATGTTTTGCAAAGTGTTTCGGTGATTTAAACGTGTTTTGTAACTTAAGTTTGCCCGTGGCCCTTTCTAAACTAAGCCACCCGTAAACGGATTTCGAGCCCCCAGCCATGACTGCCTCCCGTCGCTTCCCCTTGCTGCTTGTCGGCGCCTTTCTTGCCCTGTACCTGGTCTGGGGCTCGACCTACCTGTTCATCCGCATCGGCGTGGAATCCTGGCCACCGCTGATGATGGCAGGGGTGCGCTTCGTGATTGCCGGCAGCCTGCTGTATGGCTTTTTGCGCTGGCGCGGGGCGCCGGCACCCACCTGGGCGCAATGGCGCGCGGCCGGGGCGATCGGTTTTCTGCTGCTCAGCTGCGGCAACGGTGGCGTGACCCTGGCCGAGCACGCCGGGGTAGCCTCGGGCGTGGCCGCCCTGGCGGTGGCGACCGTGCCGCTGTTCACCCTGGTGTTCGGCCTGCTGTTCGGCCACCGCAACTCGCGCCTGGAATGGGCGGGCATCGCCCTCGGCCTGGTGGGCATCGGCATGCTCAACATGGGTTCGAACCTGCAGGCCAGCCCCATGGGCGCTGCGCTGATCCTGTTTGCCGCGGCGGCCTGGGCCTTCGGTTCGGTGTGGAGCAAGCAACTGCCGCTGCCCCAGGGCGCCATGGCCAGCGCCGCGGAAATGCTGGTGGGCGGTGCCGCGCTGCTGATCGGCAGCGCCCTGAGCGGCGAGCGCCTGACCCAGATGCCCACGGCCGCCGGTTGGGGCGCGCTGGCCTACCTGGTGCTGTTCGGTTCGATCCTCGCCTTCAGCGCCTACATGTACCTGCTCAAGCACGTGCGTCCGGCGGCGGCCACCAGCTATGCCTACGTCAACCCGGCGGTGGCGGTGTTGCTGGGGATAGTCTTTGCCGGCGAGCAGATCGGCGCCGAGGAGTGCCTGGCGATGGCGGTGATCATCGGCGCGGTGGTGCTGATCGGCCTGCCGCAGTGGCGCAAGGCGCCTGCGGCGGTGAGCTGACATCAGCGACGAGATGTGCTGTACGTGGGAGCGGGCTTGCCCCGCGATGGCCAATCGCGGGGCAAGCCCGCTCCCACGATGAGTTCTTTGGGCCACTGCGGTGCTGGGGTAAACTTGCCGCCTTCGCTGAACCCCCTGACGGTATTGCCATGAATTTCGCCCAACTCGGCCTGATCGAACCGCTGCTGCGCACCTTGCAGACGCTGGACTACAGCACACCCACCCCGGTCCAGGCCAAGGCTATCCCCGCCGTGCTCGCCGGCCGCGACCTGATGGCCGCCGCCCAGACCGGCACCGGCAAGACCGCGGGCTTTGCCCTGCCGGTGCTGCAGCGCCTGGCCCTGGAAGGCGAGAAGGTCGCCAGCAACTCGATCCGCGCGCTGGTGCTGGTGCCCACCCGCGAGCTGGCCGAGCAGGTCCACGCCAACGTGCGTGAATATGCCGAGAACCTGCCGCTGTCCACCTACGCGGTATACGGCGGGGTCAGCATCAACCCGCAGATGATGCGCCTGCGCCGTGGCGTCGACCTGCTGGTGGCCACCCCCGGCCGCTTGCTCGACCTGTTCCGCCAGAACGCCATCAAGTTCGGCCAGGTGCAGACCCTGGTACTCGACGAAGCCGACCGCATGCTCGACTTGGGCTTTGCCGAAGAGCTGCGGGCGGTGTACGCCGCGCTGCCGCGCAAGCGCCAGACCCTGCTGTTTTCGGCCACCTTCTCCGAGCAGATCCGCCTGCTCGCCGGCCTTGCGCTGAATGATCCGCTGAGCATCGAAGTCAGCCCGCGCAACGCCGCCGCCACCACCGTCAAGCAATGGCTGGTGCCGGTGGACAAGAAGCGCAAGACCGACCTGTTCTGCCACCTGCTGCGCAAGCAGCGCTGGAGCCAGGTGCTGGTGTTCGCCAAGACCCGCAACGGCGTGGACCAGTTGGTCGAGCGCCTGCTCGCCGAAGGCGTCAACGCCGATGGCATCCACGGTGATCGCCCGCAGGCCACCCGCCAGCGCGCGCTGGACAGCTTCAAGGCCCGTGAAGTCCAAGTGCTGGTAGCCACCGATGTTGCCGCGCGCGGCCTGGACATCGACGACCTGCCGCTGGTGGTCAACCTCGACCTGCCGATCGTGGCCGAAGACTATGTGCACCGCATCGGGCGCACGGGCCGTGCCGGCAACAAAGGCGAGGCGATTTCGCTGGTGTGCGCTGACGAAGTGCAGATGCTCGCGTCGATCGAGACCTTGATTCGCCAGCAGCTGCCACGCCATGAAGAGCCGGATTTCATCCCTGACCACCGGGTGCCGATGATCGATGCCAGTGGCCAGGTGGTGAAGAAGCCGAAGAAGCCGAAAAAGCCGAAAGAGAACAGCGCCAAGCGCGGGCTGGGGCGTTGGATGGACAGCGACGAGGGCGGGGCGGCGGCGCCGGCGGTCAAGGCGGTGCGCAAGGTGCCGAGCTTCAACGGTGGGGCGCGTAAGCGCAAGCCATAAGCTGGCTTTGTGATGCCAGCAGGCTGGCTCAATTTGTAAAGCTGTTACGAGCCCTGTGGGAGCGGGTTCACCCGCGAAAAATCCAACGCTGTGTATGGCACGGGCTTCGCCCGTGTTCGCGGGTAAACCCGCTCCCACAGGGGGGCGGGTCAGCTTTGGAGTTTCAGCCAGTCTGCTGCGGCTCTACCCGCCCTCAGCCCGCTGGCAAAGCACGCCGTCAGCAGATACCCCCCGGTCGGTGCCTCCCAGTCCAGCATCTCGCCGGCACAGAACACCCCGGGCATGGCCTGTAGCATCAAGCCCTCATCCATTGCCTCGAAGCGCACCCCACCGGCACTGCTGATCGCCTCATCCAGCGGCCGCGTGCGCACCAGCGTGATCGGCAGCGCCTTGATGGCTGCCGCCAGGCGTTCGGGCTCGGCAAAGGTCGCCTGATCGGTCAACTCACGCAGCAGCGCCGCCTTCACCCCATCGATCCCCAACTGGCCGTGCAGGTGCTTGGCCATCGAGCGCGAGCCACGGGGCTTGGCCAGGGCCTGGGCGATCTTGTCCACAGGCCGGTCCGGCAGCAGGTCGAGCAGCAAGGTGCCACGCCCGTCGCGGTTGATCGCTTCGCGCACCGCCGCCGACCAGGCATACACCAGGCTGCCTTCAACGCCCTGCGCGGTGAGGATGAACTCACCTTTGCGCGGCACCGCGCCGGGCACGCTCAGGGCAATGTTCTTCAACGGCGCACCGGCGAACTTGCTTTGCAAAAGTTCGCTCCAGCCCGCCACCTCGAAGCCACAGTTGCTCGCCTGCAGCGGCGAGATATCCACAGCCCGTTCGCCGAGCAGCGGCACCCAGGCGCCGTCCGAACCCAGGCGTGCCCAGCTGCCGCCGCCGAGGGCGAGCACCACGGCGTCGGCCTGGAGCTGCAATTCCCCCTGTGGATAAGCGATCCGCAAGGCGCCTTCGGCGGTCCAGCCCAACCAGCGGTGGCGCGTGTGGATAACTACGCCGGCCTCGCGCAGGCGCTTGAGCCAGGCGCGCAGCAGTGGCGCGGCCTTCATGTCGCGGGGGAACACCCGGCCCGAGGTGCCGATGAAGGTTTCGATGCCCAGACCGTGGATCCACTGGCGCAGGGCCTCGGCATCGAAGCCGCGCAGCAGGCCGTCGATTTCGCCCTGGCGCTCGGCGTAGCGCCCGACGAAGGCCGGGTAGGGCTCGGAGTGGGTGATGTTCATGCCGCCCACCCCGGCCAGCAGAAACTTGCGGCCCACCGAAGGCATGGCGTCGAACACCTGCACCGCCACCCCGCGCCGGGCCAGCGCCTCGGCGGCCATCAGGCCGGCGGGGCCGCCACCGATCACGGCGACAAGGGGAGGGGAGGCAGGGCGAGGATCGTTCATGGTCGGCAGCAGGCTGTGGAAAAGAGCGCGCATTCTACCCCAGCCAGGTACCTGCAAGTACTGTTCAAAAAATGATCAGCATCTTGCAGGCCAGGCAGGTAAAGGGCTGGAGGTGCTTTCCCGCAGGTTATCCACAGCCGGTTCCACAGTCATTGTGAACAACCCACGGCGCCGCTGCACACTGCTGATCAAAAAACGATCAACCCCCCGCAGGCCATGCAGTCAAAGGGCTGGAGGCGCTTTCCCGCAGGTTATCCACAAGCGGTTCCACAGTCATTGTGAACAACCCATGACGCGTGCCGCGCTGTGGTGGAGGATGCCGTGGCGCCGGGCGAGGGCTTCGCGGTCCTTGCTGTAGCCGCCGCCGATCACCCCGACTACCGGGATATCGCGGCCCAGGCACTGGCGCAACACATGCTCGTCGCGGGCGGCCAGGCCTTGGTCGGTCAGCTGCAGGTAACCCAGGGCGTCGTCCTTGTGCACATCGACACCGGCGTCGTACAGCACCAGGTCGGGCTGGTACAGCGGCAGCAGGTAGTTGAGCGCGTCTTCGACCACCTTCAGGTACGCGCTGTCGTTCATGCCGCGGGGCAGGGGAATGTCCCAGTCGCTTTTGGCCTTGCGGGCGGGGAAGTTCTGCTCGCAGTGCAGCGACACGGTGATGGCTTCGGGGGTGTCGTGCAGGATGCGCGCGGTGCCGTCGCCCTGGTGCACGTCGCAGTCGAAGATCAGTACCCGGTGCACGCGGCCGGCTTCCAGCAGGTAGCGGCTGATCACCGCCAGGTCGTTGAAGATGCAGAACCCGGCCGGGTGGTCGTAGTGGGCATGGTGGGTGCCGCCGGCCAGGTGGCAGGCGATGCCGTGCTGCAGGGCCAGTTCGGCGGTGAGCAGCGAGCCGCCCACCGCGCGCACCGTGCGCCGCGCCAGCGCCTCGCTCCAGGGCAGGCCCAGGCGGCGCTGGTCCTCGCGGGACAGCTCGCCGTTCATGTAGCGCTCGATATAGTCGCGGTCGTGGGCCAGGGCGAGGATGTCGTTGGGGCAGATCTCGGGGCGCAGCAGCGCCTCGTCGGTGGTCAGCCCGCTGTCGACCAGGTGGTCGCGCAGCAGGCGGAACTTGTCCATCGGGAAGCGATGGTCCGGCGGGAATTCAGGGCTGTAGTCGTCGTGGTAGATCAGCGGCAGGGGCATGGCGGTTTCGTGAAGTGGGCCTGTGCCGATCTTGCCAGTTTTGTATTGGCAATGTGGGCCCAATCGCCGGCAAGCCGGCTCCCACAAGCATCAGTGCAGCCCCTGGACTGCCCCCAAAAAGTTGGACAGATTAGCTGGCGGCCTGGGCCCTGTACTCGACAGGGCTCAGGCCGTTCAGTTTCTGCTTTATGCGGTCATGGTTGTAGTAGCGGATGTACTCGTCCAGACCCGCTTTCAGTTCTT